>NZJL01000008.1 GCA_002692165.1 Porticoccaceae bacterium | reverse complement strand
CTCACCGTGATAGCAAAACAGTTTGGAAATGCGAACTTTCAATTGGAGCGTTACCGTCACTATAATGCTGACAACAATTAACACTCAATAACTGCTTCAATATAAATCGCACAGGCAAGACAAGAGTTGGAATTTCAAACTCAGGCGACATTACAAACACGAATTTTTAAAGTGGGAATGGGCTGAATGGATCAACGTTTTTAAAAATAGAGATCGGCAAATAAAGTGTCAAGGCTAGGGAATTTGGTAGCAAGATTCTCGCTTAAAAGATACAGTTATAAAAAAGGGAAACTATCATGGATCTAAAAATTAAAGGTAAAAATGCTCTGATTACCGGCGCCACTAAAGGCATAGGCCGAGCTATTGCAGAAGTATTAGCTGCCGAGGGGTGCAACTTGGGCATATGCTCGCGCAATGACTCCGAAGTCGCTGAAGCTATCAGCGATCTCTCTGCTCATGGAGTTAAAGTGGTCGGCGGCAGTGTCGACATTAGTGATGGTGACGCGCTGAGCGCTTGGGTGGACTCAAGCGCTGAACAATTGGGTGGCATCGATATTTTTGTTCCTAATGTGAGTATAGGCGCTGGGCAACCGGGGATAGAGGGATGGAAGACAGTCTTTAATGTAGACATTCTAGGCACCATCGTCGGCATCAACTCGGCTAGGCCCCACCTTGAAAAATCAGGTTCCAGCTCTATTATTATTATCTCTTCAACAGCCGCTCTCGAAGCAGGTTTTGGTGCAGATCCCTATTGTGCGATGAAAGCAGCGCTGCTTAACTACTCTGGAACACTTTCACAAGAGGTAGCCCCAGCAGGCATAAGGGTGAACTGCGTTAGCCCAGGACCAATTTTCGTCGAAGGTGGGCCTTGGGACAATATTAGTAAAGCAATGCCAGAATTTTTTGAGAGCACGATTGCATCGATACCCCTTGGCAGGATGGGGACCGCAAATGAGGTCGCCAATCAAGTTGCCCTTCTTGCAAGTCCTCTCGCAGGCAACACACTGGGCACCAATATTGTCATAGACGGGGGCTTTACCAAGGGAATTCAATTCTGACTGCTAGCTAACGTAAAAAAAGTCATCGCGTGTTATCTGCTCAAAGTCGCCGTGGCTCTCGATCTTGCAGCCCAATGGAGATTTTAGGGTCTCAACGTCCGAAGTAACTCGTCATTCGGCGCCTAGACCCCCCTTCGGCAATTTCCATAAAATCTAGCAGCCGTCTATGGCTCTTTAAATTATGTGCTTCTAATTTGCCGCGCCACTCAGTGGGATAACCTGCCCATTGTTGGCAACCTCAAGCATATACTTGATGACTCCATTGATTTCTTCTAAACGGAAGACCCGACCAATTGTGTCTTTCGGGTTTATCATATCCATATAGTCAGCCTCGCTCTCAAATTGATCTACGCTGCTTTGGATCATCTCAGTGGCTGTCGCTCCAAGTCTTAAAAAGTTGACGCGAATATCGAGATCAGAATTAACCGGCCCACCAGCAACCATAGCACCATTGAAATCACTCAGATCTCTCGTGACCTCATAGGCAGTAAGCTCAGTAATTTTTTGTAGCGCAATCTTTGAACACACATAAGGCGCGGCATTCGCAAGATTATAAGACACAACATCACTACCGATATTTATTATACGACCAAATCCATGGGTTCTGAACACTCGAGAAGACGCAGCTATCAACTGCATTGGACTCACAATATTTGTATTTAGCGTATCGTAAATTTCCCTGTCTTCGAGGCTTTCAAGGGCACCAAATGCTCCGGTCCCTGCGTTGTTTACCAAGACCGAGTACTGGCCCAAGTTCTCAGCTGTAGAAATGGCAGATTGTCGGGAATTTTGGTCATTGACATCCCCTGAAATCAGCACCAATTCGGCATCCGAGCGATTTTTCATGGAGGTCTCGTTTAGAGACTCAACCACCGGTAACGCATCAGTTTGATTCCTGCAAAAAATTACTATTTTCATGCCATAGTTCATCAGCGTCTTGGTAACTTGCAGACCAATACCTCTATAACCTCCCGTAACAATGGCTGACTTTCCCTTGAGCATATTCGGGTCAAATGGTTGATATGACATTATTATCTCCTAATGAACCGTTTTAAAAACCTAATTACTTCTTCTGACCGGATCTGATCCATCCCAGTTTATAGATGCATCTTCAACACGTCTAAATAATTCCTCCACTTCTTCATTTCGAGTCACAATTTCGAACATACAACCAATCAAATCACGGGTATCAAAGTAAGCAAATTGAGTATCCCCACTTCTCGCAGAAAGCGCTGCAGGACAACCAATGCTATCGAAACTCACTAAGTCAGCTTCAAAGTCGCTTGTCCAGGCGCAAACATGATGGAAGCCAGTTTTTCCGCTAGAAACGCTATCTCGATACACAGACGGATGAGATATGGGTTGTATTAGCTCTATCTGGGTTCGGTTGGACTGAGCTAATGCCAGCAAGACTATGAACTCTCCCGGCTCGCCTCGGTATAAGATGTCGGAAAATGCGTCACCAAAATCAAACAACAGGAAAGGTCCTACGCCGAAATTTTTAGCCCAAAAATGGCTCGCAGATTCCACATCATCAACCACCCATGCGCTCTGAAAGATATCACGTTGTAGAGGCTTTTGATCCATAGACTCTATCTCTTTTTGGGATGATTTATTTGAATAAAACGGTCATCAGTTGGGCACGGCTTTTCAGTTCAGTGTAAACCTTAAAACATATACCCCAGTTTTGATTAGCAGCAAAAACGTGATTCTTTTGTCTAATTACCGCTTCTTCAGACGACAAATACTTCATCTACTTCACTCTGCCAGTTTAACTATCGTTTTACCGAAATTTTTTCCCTGGAACATTTCGCAGAAAGCTGGACCCACACGATAAATGCCCTCCGACATATACTCGATGCTTCGGAGTTGTCCGGACTCTACCCACTCCATTATTTGATGCCGTGCCTCATCGTACCGATCCGTCTGGTGATGGCACATCAAGCCAGTCATGGTTGCAACGTTTTTGGATAAATTAAAAAGATTATTAGGACCTGGCGCAGGCTCATCCAAATGGTAATCGGTTATGGCACCGCAAAGAATTATTCGAGCCTTTTCATTTATGTTGTTAATTGCGGCCTCTAGCAACGGGCCTCCTATGTTATCGAAGTAAACATCCACGCCTTTGGGGCAAGCGTCGCCAATTGCAGAACTCAGATCATCCGCATCACGGTAATTTACAGCAGCATCAAAACCTAGCTCAGCTATGAGTCGTTGACATTTATCGTCACTGCCTGCAATCCCCACCGAGCGAGCGCCAAATATTTTGCCAATTTGTCCGGCAACGGATCCAACAGCTCCACCTGCTCCACTGACCAGCAAGGTTTCTCCGGGTTGGAGTTTGCCGATATCAGTTAAACCAAAATAGGCTGAAAGACCCGTATCGCCCAAAATACCCAAATAATAACTGAGGGGTGCATCGATTCCATTGGGTAAGTGAACAAACCAATCATCAACACCATTGCTGATACTATACTCTTCCCAGTAAACACGAATCATGAGCAAATCACCAAGTGGTAGTTTCAGATTTTTGCTCTCCACTACCCTGCCCAATGTCAGTCCCATGACGGGTTCGCCAACAGCCATCGCAGGCAAGATGTGGTCACCACTGCCCTCTTTCATCCAGTTTCTAAAACCGGCATCTAGCGATACATATAAGTTTTTTATCAGGACCTCACCATCCGCGATTTCGCGAACGGGCGTTCCCACAACTTTGAAGTTATTCTCGGCCGGCGTTCCAACCGGGCGTGACTCAAGAAGCACTTGACGATTTAGTTTCATGATTAAACCCCTCTTATAGAATGGTGTGCCGCTAACTCAGATTCGATAAACTGCCATCTTGCAACCAATGTAAGAATCGCTCTGTCCTTGAGGACTAACATGAGCATTCCCTGCGCTAAGCGCCAGTATTTGAGTTGAAGAATAACGACGGAGCACATAAAATGCAACGCCACAAACACCCAGAAATTAGACTTCAAAGAGGCCCATTATGTCTACCTTTCATACACGACAAATCTTGCTGAATTCGCGTCCTCAAGGGCTTTTAAAAGAGACTGACATCACAAGAACAGAAACAACGCTTGACCAAATAGATGAGGGGCAAATCATTATAAAAAATCAGTACCTTTCGCTTGATCCAGCCATAAGTGTCTGGATGAGTGACATGGATAATAATTATCTACCTCCCATNCCNTTNGGCCATCCNGTTTGGTGCACTGTNATCGGCGAAATNGTCAAGAGTAAAAGCAACAAATATGCAGTGGGCGACACAGTTTGGGGTATGGGAAATTGGTCAGACTATTCGATAGCACCTGAGGATTACGTTNTCCCAGCAGATATGACTCTCGGCCTCCCTNTNAACAACCACCTNAGTGTTCTTGGAGCAGTCGGCATGACNGGNTANTACGGGATTCTCGANGTCGGTANGCCCGTTCCGGGAGAAACCGTGTTAATAAGTGCAGCCGCGGGAGCAGTGGGTTCGATAGCGGGGCAAATTGCCAAAATCAATGGTTGTCACGTGGTTGGCCTAGCTGGAACGCAAGCCAAGTGCGATTGGATAACAAAAGACCTTGGATTTGATCGCTCGATCAACTACCGAGAGACCGATAACATGGCGCAAGCAATTGCTGACGCCTGTCCCGAAGGAGTTGACATCTATTTTGACAATGTGGGCGGAGATATATTGAGCGCGACCCTTCTCAATTTGGCTAAGAATGCTAGGATCCTGTTTTGTGGATGGATGTCTACTTACAACAATGACGAGTCCCTACCCGGGCCATACAACATGTGGCAGATCTTAGCTAAATCCGCTCGCCTTGAAGGATTCCTNGTGAGTGACTATTTTGGTGACTTTGAAAATGGCGTGCCGATCATGGCCAACTGGGTCAAAGAGGGNAAAATCAAGTTTAAAGAAGACATTGTGGAGGGCCTTGAAAATACGCCTGAGGCTTTCCTAAAACTGTTTAAAGGAACCAACGAGGGCAAGTTAATGGTGAAAGTATAGTCACGGCTTGCGTGGCCGCTTGTTGTGCTTGTGATTCAACCCAACGTTCTTTAGCAACTCGACTCAAATTGTCATGCCACCATCCACGGGCATAGAAATGCCCGTGACAAACTTAGNATGATCNCCCGCCAAGAAAAGCGCTGCTCTGGCTACGTCTTGAATATCCCCTATGTGGCCCACCGGGTGCAGGTCACTNTATCCNTTNAGCATCCCATCGGGATCCTCCGCAACATCTAATGCGTTATCAAGTAAAGGAGTTCTTATAAAGCCAGGATTGATGGCGTTACAACGAATACTGTATCCGTTCTCAGCGCAATGCAGCGCGGTGCTCTTGGTCAGATTCACCACGGCTGCCTTACTTGCCCCATAGGCTGGAGTGCTGCTGAGAGGTCGTAAGCCCAGCGCGGAGGAAATATTAATTATGCTGCCTCTAACGCCGCTCTCTTTCATAAACTGGATAGCNACTCGACACCCCAAAAANACTCCAGTGGCATTTATAGCAATAATTTCGTGCCAAACATCCATGCTGACATCCTCTATCGACTCAGCTGAGCCAATNCCTGCNTTNTTAACAAGGATATCAATATCACCCCAATTTTTTTTTACCAAATCAAAAAGAGCAGTCCAACTGGCCTCCTCTTTAACATCGAGATATGAATAGTGGGCCAGGTGGCCCAGTCGACTTGCCAATTCAGAGCCAGCTGTTTGGTCAATNTCAGCAATAACCACGCAACATCCACTTTCAACGAACAATTCAGCAATGCCTGACCCTATCCCACTCGCAGCACCGCTNACAACCGCNACCCTATTTTCTAAAGTCGTNGAAACNNCNCTCATGANTTTCCCTCCGATTTTTTAATCANTTGCCTTGCTTTTATTTGCCCAAAAAAAGTCCCGATATCNTTNATATAGTNGNTGGTTTCAAAATCTCTATTCAATCGGCTTTACTATGCTACGATTACAAGCATAACATCCCTTAAAAATAAATTTNATTATCCCAGCGAGAGAGGNANTGATGACCCATCCNATTCAAGTTGTGNAAACCTTTATTGAATATTGGAACAAGCGAGATTTTGAAAACATCGTTGCACTCCTCAGCGANGACATTGAATATCACAATATTCCTATGCCAATGCTCCGAGGGAAAATTGCTGTCAGGGATTTTTTTAAGTCGTTCGAGAACGTCGAAAAAATTGATTGGGTAACTCACTACATCGCTTGCGATAACGATATAGTTATGACTGAACGAACAGACACNTTCGTTTTTCCAAACGGCGGGGTTCTNAGTTTACCNGTCATGGGGATTTTTCATANAGATAGATCACTNATTATCAAATGGAGAGACTATTTTGATATGCANGATTTCCAGCAACAGATGGAANCCATTGAAAGCTAGAAGTTAAAGGGTTCCTCTGGCAGTGGCGTCGGTTTCATTAGGTTATTGTCATTAATTGCTGACTCGGCCAGAACTGAGTCAAAGAATTCCCAAAACTCGCCAATTTTCCCGTCACGAAAACCAAACACATGGCAGTAGGTCTGGTCATAGCGAACACCGTTAAGAGCATATCCATCCGCCTGCATAAAGGCAACAACGCGTTCGTCATCCGCACACATNATTTTGCATTTCGTNCAGAACTTAAAAGTGTCCATCTGCAAACGCCCGAATACTTTAGGGAAAATTTCTCTCACCAGCGTATCATTTCCCTGAAAACGCCCTGATACAGGGGTGGTCCCATGAATATTATAAATAACGTCTTCCCATTGCAGTCCAAGCATCTTCGCGCTATCCCCACTAGCGAGGGCATCGTACCAGCTCTCAATAGTCCTTCTGTTCTTTGCCACCTGGTTTTCGTTCATATTAGAACTCCTTTAGCGTTAAAAAGACAATAAGCTCAATCAAGGCTTTCAAAATGAATGGGTAACCGTTTTACTCCGCGCAAAATCATGCTCGACATNTACTCAATTTGATCCTCGTCAATACCTATCCTGACCGGTGTTAGTCGCTTAAAAAGTTGCTCAAAGGCAATGGTCAGCTCGCGACGAGCCAGCATCAATCCAATACACACATGCCTGCCACCCTCTCCAAAAGCCAGATGACGGTTTACATCTTTTCGATCCACCGTAAAACGTTCTGGATCATCAAATACTGTCTCGTCACGATTCGCACTGATATATCGAAGCATCAGCTTACTACCCTTCGGAATCTCTTCNCCGCCAAGAATCGTGTCGCGTGTGACAACTCGCAAAATTGAGTGCACCGGTGAGCTNCAACGAAGAATCTCTTCGATCATATTGGGAATCAGATCCTGATTCTCTAAAACCTTTTGTAGTTCGTTGGGATTTCTTAAAAGCAACAACATACCTTCTGAGAGCGCATTGGCAGTGGTCTCATTACCAGCGAGCAAAAGCTCATGACAGATCGTTAATAGCTCTGACATGTCAAGACTTCGCTCTCCACCAATTCTGGCGTGAACCAGATCGGACACTAAGTTATCATCCGCCGTTGTCCTGTAGCCTTCAATTTTTTCACTCATGTGATGCTGATATTCGAGAATTGTATGCGTNCATTCAATCAAACGTTCTCGGGAAGCCATTCCGCTCAGCCGATCGGCGAAAGCATCTGACCAACGTCTGAGNAGATCCAACTGATCGTCCTCAAATGCTAAAAGCTCCGCAATGACCTTGAGCGGCATTGGTATGGCGAAGTCTTTCACAAATTCGCACTGCCCATTATCGATGAACCTGTCGATAAGTTGATTTGCAATTGAAGCGATTCTTGGGGATAAAAGGTTCACCCTTTTCTTAGAAAATGCCGCGCTGACGAGGCTTCTAAAGCGAGCGTGTTGAGGCGGATCGTTTGTCAACAGCGCATCACGTTCCGGCCAGCCCCTGCCGTTTCTAATAATTTTCTGAATTTCTTGGTCCGCAGCAACATCCCCTTCGAAGTCTGACATAAAGCGGCTTGAGAAATCATCCGTACGCTTGAGAGCCTCTTTAACCAATGAATAAGTAGAAACGTAGTACATATTGGTGCGAGGCACCTGGTATACGGGCTGCTGTTCTCTCAAAACCTTATCAGCTCGAAAGGGACACGAAATTGTCTCCGGAGATAACATATCAAAATCAGCCACAGTCTCTATTGTCATGCTGTTTTTCCTAGGCTACTGAGAATCCGCCTTCAAACATTTTGTCGCCACTAGCTANAGATGACATCAGATTTTTTTAAACGATATGGGAAGTTCTTTAATCCCTCGCAAGAGCATGCTTGGATGGTACTCCAAGTCAATCTCATCGATATCTAGTCTGAAATTGGTCAAGCGCTCAAGAATCCGGTCAAACGCAATTGTTAGTTCTCGGCGGGCCAACATTAGCCCAATGCATACATGCCTACCTCCTTGACCAAAGGTCAAGTGGCGGTCTGCATCGTTACGATCTATCTTGAACCTCTCAGGGTCATCAAAGACCTGCGTGTCCCGATTGGCACTCACATATCTGAGCATCAGCTTCGCTCCCTTAGGGATTTTAACACCTCCGAGTGACGAATCACATGTCACAATGCGCAACATAGATTGAACTGGCGTGGTACAGCGAAGGATTTCTTCGACCATATTTGGGATTAATCCGCGGTCCTCAATTACCTTATTTAGCTCGTTCGGATTAGAAATCAGCAGCAGCATGCCTCCCGACAATGCATTGACCGTTGTCTCATTACCAGCCACGAGAAGTTCGTGGCAGATCGTCAACAATTCGGGCATATCAAGGCCGCGCTCACCGCCCACTTTAGCATGGACGAGATCTGATACTAGATTGTCTTGCGGCTGTTTCCTGTATCTTTCTATTTTACCGCTCATATAGTGTTGATATTGCAAAATAATCTCAGTGCATTCCAACAAACGAGCCCTCGACACCATGCCACTAAGACGATCGGTGAATGCCTCCGACCATGCACGCAATATCTCTAGAGGCTGGTCCTCCAACGCCAATAATTTAGCTATGACTTTGAGTGGCATGGGCGCAGCAAATTCCCGAACGAATTCACAGCTACCACCATCTGCAAAGGAGTCGATAAGCTGTTCGGCGAGGAGTTCTATGTCAGGGGCTAAGATTTCGACCCTCTTTTTAGAAAAAGCCGTATTTACGAGATTCCGAAAGCGGCCATGGGCTGGCGGGTCATTGGTGAGGAGCGCGTCGCGTTCAGGCCATCCACCGCNTGCAGAGATGATCGCCTGTATTTCGCTGTCCTCTGCTATGTTCCCTTCGATATCGGCCATAAAACGGTTGGAAAACTCTTCGGACCGCCGCATTGCTTCTTTGATCAATGCGTGCGAGGAGACATAGTACATGTCAGTGCCAGGGATCAAATACACGGGACGATGTTTTCTAAGTACCTGATTTGCGTCAAAAGGGCAGGTAATTACCTCAGGTGCAAGAAAATCTATGTCTTCTGGTTTTATCTCTTCCAATTGGCTCATCCGATTCTATTAGGGCGCCTGCATTGCGGCGCCATCCGCTACCAGTCCCGTTCCACTCACAAACGCTCCCAAATCAGAAGCAAGGAAAAGTGCAACCGGGGCAATATCTGTTGGCTCTCCCCACCGCCCTAAGGCAGATTTTTGGCGCCAGAACACCTCCATCTCCGGATGTTTTTCGATCGAATCCCGNGTAATGTCTGTCAGTATGGCTCCCGGTTGAATGAAATTAGCTGTAATACCAAACTCGCCTAGTTCGCTTGCAAGACATTTGGTCAAACCTGCAACACCGTGCTTAGATGCTGCATATGCAGCCAAACCAGTGTCCCCAAACGTTGACATTATGGAACCAATATTAATTATTCTGCCCGCAGTACTTCCTCTCAATAACGGAATAGATTCTCTACAAATCCTGAAAACAGCGGTCAAATTTAACGCAATGACCATATTCCAAGCTTGATCGTCGGTGTCAATGATAGGTTGATAGCTCGCAATGCCCGCGTTATTTACGATCACGTCTAGTCCACCAAAACATTTTGCCACCTCCTGCATCATTACCCAAGGAGCATTTCGATCTGTTATGTCAAGCTGCAAGCAAGTTAAAGTTACTGAACTTGGATAGTCTAATTTTAAACTTTCCATCGCTTTTACATCGACTGCAAGAACAGAAGCACCCTCTTTTATGAACCTATCTACAATGGCACGACCAATCCCTTGGGCGGCGCCGGTCACAATGGTCTTTCGATTCTCGAGCATCCCCATAAGAACTCCAGACAACTNGTTTCTTAGATCTTCCCATACAATAATTGCTTAAAACCAGCATATAGTAAACTAGGAAAGACAAAAAAGTTGAATCTGAGCTACGAACATATATGCTTGGTGAATATCAGTCACAACCTATGACCCCAACTGCAAGGAGGACCTGTAACGTGAGCAATAAACCCATAAAGGCACATTTTGTCTGCGGTGGAAAATTTCACGATATGCAATTTGCAAGGCTGCAAATACTCCAGATGCTTTATGAAAATGAAAGGATTTACACAACCGTTTCCGAAGACTATTCAGATATCGAAGCCATTGAGTCTGCAGATTTTTTAGTAGCCTACACCTGTGATGTTGTTCCTTCAGCCCGTGAGCTAGAGGCGATTAAAGGATTTTTTGCGGAAGGGAAACGTTGGCTTGCTCTTCATGGGACAAACTCCATTATAGAGTTTTTGGACGACGGAAGAGTCGGAGCGCCGAGAACAGCGCCCCTTCTCATGGAAATGTTGGGTAGCCAATTCTTAGCCCACCCCCCGATTCAAGAATTCGAGGTCACAGTCTCCGATCCCAACCATCCGCTAGTTGCAGGAATAGAACCTTTTAAGGTGACCGATGAACTGTACTTATGCGAGTTTCACGGGGAGTGTGTGCCTCTTCTAGAGACGAAATGGGTCGGTGAAGTGCCAGAATTCGCTGACAGCGATTGGAACGACGACCAACCACGATTGGTAATGTATCTCCATCCTTATGATGCTGGTCAGGTGCTTTACTTCAATCTGGGCCACTGTCGGAGAGCCTATGATATGCAACCCCTAATGGAGATTTGGCCGGATCGCGACCTCTGTAGCTGGGAAAATCCGGTTATGTATGAACTCGTTAAGCGCGGTATCAGCTGGGCTGTAGAACCTTTCGCAGCATAATCTTTGGAGCTTTGCGTCCAGTCTGATAAAGATGTTCTCAGGAAGCAGCACTTTCCAAACCCGAAAACATCAGGGTGTAAACCGTTATAAGGAAATCTTCGGCCTCGACCTCTCGACCCGGTTCAGCCTCGAAAGAGCCCACATAGGTTAGTCGACACTTGTCTNTGTCAAGCGCCTCNAGATGCGCATTCGCTTGATAACTTAAGAGGCCGGCAGGCAATGTCCCAACAATTGACAATGTCAACTTTCGGTTCTCAACATCGATCGCTTCAAGCCTTTCAGAGATGCAATCAGACATTCCTACATTATAGATATTTCGCAGCATCCCCGGACCGTCTCCAATGACGTCAACGTGATCAATTTGAACTGGGCCATCCTTAGGCCACCACGATTCAATACTACCAAAATCACCAAAGAATCCCCAGATATGATCTGCAGACACACCAAAATCTTGCGACCTTGTGACCGATAACATATGAAACGCTCCTATAAAAAATAAGCTTTTTCTGGCTAGCCCGGAACTATGCCCTCTGTAATTGAAGCTGTAGAGTCAATCACGAACTCCGATCCGCTCACAAACTTTGATTCGTCACTTGCGAGATACACCATCATATGACCTACATCGTCTGGTTCGCCCAGCAAGAGCTTAACCCGCTCTTCACCCTGTTCCTCTACATCAGCTTCGAAACCGGCTACCATCGGCGTGGCGATGGTGCCCGGATGAATCGAGTTAACACGAATGCCAAGGCTATTTTGAGCACAGTAAACCGCTGCCGACTTTGTCATACTCCTTATGGCACCCTTCGAAGCAGAATAAGCAAATATTAAAGGGTACCCGATTAGCCCTGCTAAGGAGGACATATTGATGATTGAACCTCCGCCCGACTCTCGCATCACTCCGATACCTTTTTGGATGCCGAAGAATGTGCCGTCAGTGCCGACACCGTGGACCGCCCGCCAGTCACTTAGAGTGGTATTTTCAACGTCAGCCACCACCACTATACCAGCATTATTTACTAACACATCAAGACGCCCGAAGCGTTCGATTACCAGGTCAATCACACGATCCCAGTCAGCCAAGCTAGACACGTCGTGATGTACAAAAAGCACATCATCACCTATCTCTGCGGAAGTCGCTTTGCCAAGATCTTCATTAATATCAGAGATGATTACTTTAGCGCCTTCGGCGTTCATCAATGTCGCGCCTGACTTCCCCAGACCGGAGGCACCACCAGTGATTAAAACAACCTTGTCATTCAATCGAGCCATGCTTTTAACTCCTTTAAGCAACCAAAACCAACTTTATTTTACCTAAAGTGGATCGCCAAGACTAACTTCTGACTCAAGAAAGCGAGTTTACGCCACCAAAACGAAGAAAAACTAGTCTATAATTTTGCCATTACACAGGGAGAATCATCAAATGTCTATAAACCATAAAGTTATCCTAAAACAGCACCCGCGGGGTGAAATAAGGACCGACCACTTTGATTTTATCGAGACCGAATTTCCCAAACTTCAACCTAATCACTTTATCCTCCGAAACCATTACCTTTCAATGGATGCTGGCTTTAGGCAGTGGATGAACGAGGATGCTGGCGATGGCTATCTCCCTGGAATGCAAATCGGCTCACCAATACAGAGTATCGTGATCGGTGAGGTGATCGAATCTGATAACGGCGACTTCCCGGTTTCCTCTATTGTTCTTGCGCGAACGGCCTGGGAGGAGCACAGCCTTCTCGATGGAGGGGATCTTTGCTCAAAACTCGAGGTCGACCCNGAAATGGATTTATATCATTACGTGGGGGTACTTGGCACCACCGGTCTAACGGCTTATTTCGGACTTTATGACATCGGGCGACCGAAACAAGGTGATACCCTTCTGGTTTCAACCGCTGCAGGCGCCGTAGGCAACGTTGTGTGCCAGTTGGGGAAAAAAGCGGGATGTCGCGTAGTAGGGATGACAGGAAGCGATGACAAATGTGATTGGCTTAGGTCAGAGATCGGTGTTGATGCTACGATTAACTATAAGGCCAACGCTCTTTCCGATGAGATCGCTCAAGCTTGNCCTGACGGTGTAGATGTTTTTTTTGATAACGTTGGAGGTTCGCAGTTAGATGCCGCTTTACAAAACNTNGCCGACAAGGCCCGCATAGTGCTTTGCGGTGCTATGTCCCAATATGAAAANAACGCTCCAGAGCCNGTTTACAATTCGTGGCCACTGATTACCCATCGAGCAAAGGCAGAGGGTTTTATGTTTTCCGACTACCAAAGTCAGTATCCCTCAGCCATTAANGNNCTGGTTAGCATGCTGAAAAGTGGCTCTCTAAAATCGTTTGTCAATGTTTATGAGGGAATCAGTTCAACACCNAAGGCGTTCAGCGATATGATTGGTGGCACCAACCGCGGCAAATGTGTAGTCAAGTTGACATGAAGATATAAAATCGGCTCGCNAAGCTTTNCGAGATCGACAATATTTACCANATCACACGTCTATGGTACCAACTTCCGATACTGTATATTTTTTAACCTCGGCATCGAGAATCTGAAAGCCCGATGCTTTTTGCAAGAAGTCACTGACATGGGGCGTGCCCAAGTGTGTCATCAGATGATCCTCAGATTCCCACTCCTCAGTAATCCAGACAACGTGATCTTCAATTAGATCTATGGTTATTCCGTAGTGAACGCAACCCTGCTCCTGCCGGGTCGGCGGTATGATCATTTTTGCCGCCTCAATGTAATCTTGCCAGGAGTCCGGATGCAATTTAAACCTTGCTGACACAACTGTAGTCATATAATTTCCCTTTATGTATTTATTAAATTTTTCTAGTTACTGACCGTTTATTCCACCAGCATTGCTACCTTGCTAACCCCCGATGCAACGAGTTTAAG
>NZJL01000007.1 GCA_002692165.1 Porticoccaceae bacterium | reverse complement strand
AGCTGGGGTTTGCCTTTTGCGTAATCCTGACATTGCTGACGGCGGCGTTTGGACCCCCGCTCCAGTCTTTGGTTCGCAGTTAATTAGAAGGTTACGTAAAAATGCTGGGCTTACATTTGAGGACGAGACGCTCTCTTGACTTGTCACGATACTACACGGATGGGCTCGCAGATTGGAGGTTAACACTGTCATGCTCAATCTTGTTCAGCAATTTTTAGAAGGGTCAGTAGGACCCGAGTAGAACTCACGAAGCAGGTCTCACAAATGAAACTTAACCCTATTATCATCGCAATTAACGTCGGGCTGTTAATGTTTATCTCTTGCCTGACTGTGGTCGCTAATGCGCTTTCGGATGCAGATCGGCCAGGTGATGCGATTTTAGAGCAGGTAATCACGATTGGTTCCCGCGTCCCAGTTAGCATAACATCAATCAACGGAAGTGCATCAAGCCTTGAGGCCGATGAGCTGAGGTTGATTGGCCACACTCACGTTCAGGAGTCGTTGAACCGGCTTGCGGGAGTCAATATTAATCGTGGTAACGGTCAAGAGTATTTGCCCGCCGTGCGCTCGCCTGTTTTGACGGGTGCCGGAGGGTGTGGCGGATTTTTAATGACGGAAGACGGAATCCCGCTTCGCGCCGCTGGATTTTGTAATATTAACGAGCTTTTTGAGGCACATACTGAAGCTGCTGATCGTATCGAGGTTTTGAGGGGTTCAGGTACGGCGCTTTACGGGTCGAATGCGATGCATGGGGTTGTAAATGTGGTGACGCCGGATGCGGACGCTCCCGGATTTCTGGGTGGTGATGTCGGAGAGCACGGCCATAGTCGCCTGCGCTTCGGAGTGAAGGGCAGATCTTCTGACCACACCATCGCAATGCATGCAACCTTAACACGCGATGACGGATATCGTGATGATTCTGGTGTTGATCAGGAAAAGCTGAGCTTTCGACACGCTTATTGGGGCGAGCGCTTTAGTTACAGCTCCGGCCTTACGCTGATCAATCTCAATCAGGAGACTGCCGGATATATTACGGGCAAGGATTCTTTCAAAATCGAAGAATTAGCTAAGCAAAACCCCAACCCCGAGGCATATAGGGACGCGCAAGCGATTAGACTTTGGAGCAAGTTAAAGGGTAAGTCTTCACTCGGCACAGTGCTGGTGACCCCCTACTTCCGCAAAACAGAAATGAAATTCCTACAACACTTTCTGCCAGGGAAGCCTTTGGAGGAGAATGGACAGCGGGGTTTTGGCGTTCAACTTTCTGTTCTCTCGGAAGCTTCTGAACATGTCAAATTAACGTTGGGCATTGATGCAGAATATACCAGCGCATACCTCCGACAGACACAGAGCTCGGCCACCCAAGGATCGGCCTTTTTAAGGGCCACAATCCCATCGGGAAAACAATATGACTATGAAGTGAGCGCAATGCAATGGGCTCCGTTTGCTGAATTCAATTGGGCTGTCAGTAGTGAGCTATCGTTTACATTTGGAAGTCGGTATGAATCGATGCGGTATGACTACACAAATAAAATGCTTGCCGGTCGGGCAAAAGAGGATGGGTCTGTCTGTGGCTTCGGAGGTTGTCGTTATAGTCGGCCGCCAAGTGCCATAAATAGTTACGATAGCAGTTCGTTTGATCTTTCGATGCGCTATCAATTAGCGAGAAACAGTTTGGCTTTCGTGCGCGTCGGGAGTGCATTCAGGGCCCCTCAGGCTACGGAGTTATATCGGCTTCAGCGTGGGCAAGAGGTAGCCGATTTGAAACCTGAAGAGATGGGGAGTGTTGAAGTTGGACTCAAGCACCAGACCGATCAATTTTCGATAGCCACATCAATTTATGATATGTCCAAGGACAACGTCATTTTCAGAGATACCAATTATAACAATGTGAGCGATGGCAAAACTAAACACCGTGGCGTGGAGTTTGAAATGTCCTTCGACTTATCAGAAAAGCTAAGGGCCTCGTTTAGTGGTACTCGCGTTCGTCACAGGTATGATAACAATCCTGCTATGGTCAGTGACGGTGAAGGCGGACGGATCCCGATTGAAGGGAACGACGTTGATACTGCGCCTAGGAACTTCGGCAGCGCGAGAATCGCCTGGAAAATTATGCCTGATTCGCTTGTCGAATTAGAGTGGTTAAAAATGGGCGGTTACTTCCTTGAACCGCAAAACATCCACCGCTATGAGGGTCATGATCTGTTAAATCTCCGAACCTCTTGGAAAATTAGTTCAGACGTCACCATATATGGTCGTTTGTATAACATGTCCGACAAAGCATATGCCAAACGAGCAGACTATACTGGGTTCACCGGATACCGTTACTTTCCTGGGACGCCCCGAAGTGTGAATTTTGGCTTTGAGATTCGTTTGTGAGAGGATCCACTCAACAGTGATTGTTGTCGCAAGGATAAAGAATTAAGTTAACATAGCAATTTTGAGGATCAGATAAAAGCTCAGTGAAATTTTGGAATCCGATTCCCGATCCCCATGATTTTATGTTGCCTTTGTCGCTTGATTCCAATAGATGCATTGTTCCAAAGTGATACCATTTCCGCCGAATATGTCCAAAGCACTTCCAATTGAGAGATCTATTTTTCCTCTAGACAGCTCTTGTATTTTCTCAAGATCTTTCACTGAACGACCACCACCAGCATATGTTGTAGGTAAATTACAAATGGTCCCCAAGAGCTTAATAAGCTGTTCATCCATTCCAGCTTGCATTCCCTCCACGTCTGCACTATGGATAAGAAACTCATTGCAATTGGCTTCCAACTTTTTTATTGATTCAGCATCAATGATTTGCTCCGTAAGTGTTTGCCAACGGTTTGTTGAGACAACCCAACCGGCGGTGGTTTTTCGACAACTTAAATCGATGACTATGTGTTCCCTTCCCACTGCGCGCACCAGCTCCTCGAGACGCGCCGGCGAGAATGAACCTTGTTCAAATAGGTAAGAAGTTACAATGACGTGGGACGCCCCTGCTTCTATGTAGACACCTGCATTTTGCGCTGTAACGCCTCCTCCATATTGCAAGCCACCAGGGAATGTTTTCAGGGCAGACAATACTTGCTCCCGGTTGTTCTCGCCAAGTGAGATGATGTGCCCTCCCTGCAAACCACTATCTCGATAGAGAGCAGCGAAGTGTGCAGCGTCATGCGGACTTACATGGTTCACAATAGCCTTATTATGGGTGAGCTTGCCACCCACTATTTGCTTAACTAGCCCGTCATGGAGGTCTATGCAAGGACGGAAAATTGACATGATCGCCACCTCGGGTATATTTCAGATACGAGAATCTGGGATCCCATTAATTTGACTCCTTCAGCCTGGCTTTGTGATAAATACGGAGTATTTAAACCGCCCTGCCTGCTGAGCACACTGCGCATGCTGGCAGTAAAAGGCTATTTGATGGCGCTCCTGCGAAAATAAAGATCTTCAAATTGACTGGGCCTATTTTCCTTCGCTGCCTGAAACGACTCTTGCATGTCAGCAACCTGAAGCATTCCTGCTTGCCAAGTCGCAACGTAATCCAAACTGTCTGAAACGTTATGGTCTCGGCTATAATTGAGCATAACTTTTGTGCCATGGACCGCAACGGGAGAATGAGCAGCTATTTGTTCTGCCGTAGCGCGCGCATGCGCCATAAGCTGATCGTAATCACTGCAAACGTAGTTCACGAAACCACAAGACAATGCCTCTGCTGCCCCCAAAGGCCGGCTTGTATACGCCAGCTCGCGCGCGAGACCCGAAGGCATAACATGCTGAAGTCTTTGAAGTGTTCCCACATCAGCGGTAATACCCAACGCCGTTTCCTTAATTACAAAAAATGCATCTTCAGTGCAAAATCGGATGTCTGTCGCGCACACTAGATCCACACCACCACCAACGCAAGCACCCCTTATAGCTGCGATAACAGGTAAACGAATTTGTTCAATAACGTTGAATGCGTCCTGCAGTTCGAGAATACCTGACCTAAGTTGCTCAGCCCGTCGAGCAGGTTCGCCATCAAAACGACTTAGCATATGTTGGAAAATGGCCAAATCCATTCCGGCAGTGAAATGTTTACCATTTGCACATATGATAGCAACCCGTGCGGCGGCCTTTTTATCGATAGCTTTTAATACTGAGGGTAACTCACTCCAAAAAAATGCGTTCATTGAGTTTAGTTTTTCAGGTCTGCAAAATTTAATTTCCGCCACGCCATTATCAATAGACACGTTTAGTGTTTTTAGTTTAGGAAAGTCCTCTATTTGCATGATGTCATACCCTAATCCTCTTTTTTTCACACGAAATACTATCATATTTCTAAGGTGGTCATAAAAAATTCAAAAAGCCGGATTATTTTATCCATTCGAAAGAATGAGAGATTTATTCAAGAAAATCAATAATCGATTGACTATCGGTCGGGCGTGAAGCAACATTAATTGGCTAAATGGCATCCAACTTATTATGGTTTCTAAAAATGATGCGCGGAGTCATCCAGCGTCGATGGGCGAAGAAGCCTTTCTCCGCGAATAGAGAATTCTAACAATCTTGGGTCAGACACTTTGCTCAGTCTAGTTCTAATTAGTTGCCGACAATTATAGGTTATGGCAAACTCTTTCCATGTCAAATTTTCTCAAGAATATTGGGCAAGCCGGTCCGTGAGATAAAATTCAAAAAGCCTTTTTTATGCGAGAGTGGCGGAATTGGTAGACGCGCTGGATTTAGGTTCCAGTGGGGTAACCCGTGAGAGTTCGAGTCTCTCCTTTCGCACCATAGGTCATCTGTTAACTAATCGAACTAGAGGAAGAACAATGCGGGTTTCTGTGGAGTCGAGTGAAGGTTTGGAACGACAACTAAAAATTGAACTTCCAGCCGAACGAGTCGATCGAGAAGTATTAGATCGGTTAGAACAAGCCAAGAAAACTGTCAAGCTAAAAGGTTTCCGGAAAGGAAAGGTGCCGCTCAACGTAGTAAAACGGCAATACGGAAAGGGGGTTCGGCAGGAGGTGGTTGGTGAGATCATCAATTCAAGTTTGGTTGACGCCATTCAGCAGCAAGGGCTNCAGATNGCGGGACAGCCGCAAATAGATGGATTACACAATCAGGAAGGAGCGTCACTCGAGTTTTTGGCTACTTTTGACGTTTATCCTTCTATAACTCTTGGCGCATATGCTGACATTGAAATTAATAGGCCAAGTTGTGACATAGCTGAGACCGATGTAGACGGAATCATTGATAAGCTGCGAGATCAAAGAGCTACATACGAAATTGTTGATAGGGCATGTGAGGAAGGGGATCAGGTTACAATCGATTTTGTGGGTAAAAAGGATGGAGAAGAATTTCCGGGTGGAAAGGCAGAGAATCACAAATTAGTTTTGGGGTCAGGTGCCATGATACCCGGATTTGAGAGCGGGCTTGTCGGTCGCTCAGTCGGGGATACTGCGANGTTGGATTTAACATTTCCAGATGATTACCACTCGGAGGAGTTAAAAGGTCGCGCGGTAGTTTTTGAAATTGAATTAAAAGAAATAGCTTCGAAGTCCTTACCCGAGTTAAATAACGAATTCTATACTCATTTCGGAGTAGAAGATGGAGGGGATGAAAAGTTTCGAAGCGAAGTCCGGGCCAACATGGAAAGAGAGCTTGGTGACACCCTTGCGAAAAAAATTAAGTCTAGGGTATTGCACGAGATCTATAAGCAAAACCCAATAGATGTCCCAAAATCGCTAGTAGATATTGAAACAAAAAATTTGAAGCAACAGATGGTGCAGCAATTTGGCGGTGGTAAAGAAATTGAGTTAGAGACGTTACCTGACCATTTGTTTCAACAAAAGGCTCGTTACAAAGCAACCCTCTCGCTATTGCTTTCAGAGATTATAAAATGTGAGCAACTCGAGGTGGACAAGACGGCGGTTAGGACTAAGATCGAGGGGTTAGCTTCAAGCTATGAGAATCCTCAAGAGGTCATAGATTATTATTACTCAAAACCTGAGATGATGCAGTCTTTTGAGATGAGTGTACTCGAGGATATGGCCATTGAAAAAGTGCTTGCTGAGGCAAAGACAAACAATCAGTTGCAAGTTTATGATGACGCCATAAAACCTGATCCAGAACCAGATTTTTCGTTGCTTTAATTGTCATTATGGTTAGATGTCATCAAAGAGGCAGGTCGATAGTAAGTAAAGACAGCAACATATGGGATGTCGGTTGACGTTCACAAATCCATATACATTAATTGGGAGTATAAAAAGCATAATGGTTGAGGTTACGAAAGCAAGCGGACTCATACCCATGGTGGTCGAACAAACATCCCGTGGAGAACGTTCTTATGATATATATTCAAGGCTCCTTAAGGAAAGGGTAATCTTTTTGGTAGGAGCCGTAGAAGATTATTCGGCAAATTTAATTGTAGCGCAGTTGCTCTTCCTCGAGGCGGAAAATCCAGACAAAGATATTCATCTCTACATTAATTCTCCCGGTGGCTCGGTGACAGCAGGAATGTCTGTTTATGACACAATGCAATTCATAAAGCCCGATGTGAGTACGATGTGCATCGGACAAGCGGCTTCAATGGGAGCATTTCTCCTTGCCGCGGGAGCACCTAAGAAACGCTTTTGCCTACCAAATTCAAGAACCATGATTCATCAGCCAAGTGGGGGCGCTCAGGGGCAGGCGACAGATGTTCAAATACAGGCTGAGGAGATGATCAAGACGAAAACGAGACTTAATAAGCTGCTCGCAAAACACACAGGGAAAACGCTTAAAAAGATCGCTGATGATACCGAGAGAGACACCTTCATGGATGCTGAAGAGTCGAGAATATATGGTCTTGTTGATGGGGTGCTGGACAAAAGACCCGAGAATCGCTAACCTTTTTAAACGGGACGACGTTCCCTTGTGCAATGAGTCGGAATTTTAATGATTGAAGTCATTTGTGGAGATATGGATTGAGTGAAAAAGACAGCACGACTGATGGTGGAAAGCTTCTGTTTTGCTCGTTTTGTGGTAAAAACCAAAACGAAGTAAGACGTCTAATTGCTGGACCATCCGTTTACATTTGTGACGAATGTGTGGATCTTTGCAACGATATTATTTCGGAAGAAGCACACACAAGCGTTTCTGATGATTCTGATGTCTCGTTACCCGTTCCGAAGGAAATCAAAGCAATACTTGACGATTATGTTATTGGCCAAGAGCGGGCTAAACGAATTCTTTCGGTCGCCGTTTATAATCATTACAAGAGGCTTCAAGTTGGGGAGAGCGATCGGCCCACCGCAGACTTGGTCGAACTGGGGAAGAGCAACATATTGCTGATCGGCCCAACCGGAAGCGGTAAAACGCTTCTAGCAGAGACATTGGCTCGACTTCTCGATGTGCCATTCACCATAGCTGATGCAACCACACTCACTGAAGCGGGTTATGTTGGCGAGGATGTCGAGAACATTATCCAGAAGCTGTTGCAAAAGTGCGATTATGATGTAGAAAAAGCTCAGCGTGGAATCGTTTATATAGATGAAATTGATAAGATCTCGCGCAAGTCGGACAATCCGTCTATTACGAGAGATGTCTCAGGGGAGGGGGTGCAACAGGCTCTCCTAAAGTTAATAGAGGGTACGATAGCTTCTGTCCCGCCGCAGGGCGGGAGGAAGCACCCCCAGCAAGAATTCCTGCAAGTTGATACCTCCAACATTCTCTTTGTATGTGGAGGTGCATTTTCAGGCCTTGAGAAGGTGATCCGCGACCGATCTGAAAAAGGCGGTATCGGTTTCAGCGCGTCAGTTAATAGTAAGGACGACCAAAAATCGATAGGTGAAACTTTACTGGATGTGGAGCCAAGCGATCTTATCAGCTATGGATTAATTCCAGAATTTATAGGTCGTTTGCCTGTTGTTGCGACGCTTCAAGAACTAGACCGAGAGGCCTTGGTAGCGATTTTGGTGGAGCCAAAGAATGCCCTTTATAAGCAGTATCAGACCTTGTTTGCCATGGAAAATGTGGATTTAGACCTTCGAAACGACGCGCTAAATGCTATCGCCGATAAAGCTATCGACAGAAAGACAGGGGCGAGAGGATTGAGATCGATCCTCGAAACAATTCTGCTCGATACGATGTACAGAGCGCCCTCTGAAGCTGATTTGATCAAGGTCGTGGTTGACGCATCCGTCATTAATGGAGAAAACGAACCCCTATTGGTATACGAACAGAAAGATCGAAAACTGGCAGCAAGTGAAGAGGCCTAAGACCTCAGAGAGCCGACAATTGGTTTGCAAGAAAGCCATTTGTTTGTCGGCTAAAAATCAGTTCTATCCTGTATTGCTATCGTCAAGGTGTCCGATAGAGATACCCATTTCATTGGAGCCGCTATGACCGAAGAGCAAATTGAAATTGAAGAGAAACCCTTTCCTGTCCTACCCCTTCGAGATGTGGTGGTGTACCCACACATGGTCGTGCCACTTTTTGTGGGAAGAGAAAAATCCATATTAGCTCTTGAGGCTGCAATGGATGAAGACAAGCTTGTTGTCCTTGTCGCCCAACGTGATCCAGCGGAAGACAATCCAGAGATAGAGCAGTTGTATGAGGTTGGAACAC
This sequence comes from Porticoccaceae bacterium, assembly GCA_002692165.1. Lineage (GTDB taxonomy): Bacteria > Pseudomonadota > Gammaproteobacteria > Pseudomonadales > Porticoccaceae > TMED48. The sequence goes on along the minus strand of NZJL01000007.1, from coordinate 9,028 downwards.
TTGCAAGTATACTTCAAATGCTCAAACTGCCAGATGGTACTCTCAAAGTTTTGGTTGAAGGTATCACTCGCGTCGAACTGAAGACAGAATTTGATGGTCAAGCATTCGGAGCTGTGGTCGTTAAAAAGCTCGAAAGCTCTGAGATCGTCGAAGCAGAAGTTGATGCGACCCTGCGGTCCACTACCACCATGTTTGAGCAATATGTGAATTTGAGTAAGAAGATTCCTGCCGAGGTGATAGCGACGGTTAGCGGTATAGATGATCCACATCGGCTTGCTGATACTATCGCGTCGCACATGACCCTCACCCTTGAACAGAAGCAGGAGATCCTAGAAGTCTCTGGTCTCAAGGAACGCTTGGAACATTTAATGGGCCTGATGGAGTCGGAGATTGATTTATTCCAAATTGAGCAACGGATTCGTGGACGCGTAAAAAAACAGATGGAAAAGAGTCAGCGCGAGTATTACTTGAATGAACAGATGAAGGCTATTCAAAAAGAACTTGGTGATATGGATGAGGGGACATCTGAGCTGGATCAATTGGAAAAAAAAGTGGTTGATTCTGGAATGCCTGCGGCCGCGTTGGATAAATGTAAAGCTGAATTGAACAAGCTAAAGATGATGTCCCCAATGTCTGCCGAGGCGTCCGTGATACGAAATTACGTTGATTGGATGATTGGAGTTCCGTGGAAGCTCAGGACACGAGTCAAGCATAATCTGAAAGAAGCGGAGAAAACCCTGGATAACGATCATCATGGACTGGATGAGGTCAAGGAGCGGATCGTAGAGTTTTTGGCTGTGCAGCAACGTGTAAAAAAACTTAAAGGGCCAGTGTTATGTCTTGTTGGACCGCCCGGTGTGGGTAAAACGTCGTTGGGTGAGTCTATAGCTAAAGCCACGGGCAGGAAGTTTGTACGAATGAGTCTAGGAGGAGTGAGGGACGAAGCCGAGATTCGCGGTCATCGACGAACTTATATAGGCTCGCTTCCGGGCAAAATTATTCAAAAGCTATCTAAGGTAGGCGCTAAAAACCCGCTTTTTTTGTTGGACGAAATTGACAAAATGGGCATGGATCACCGTGGTGACCCTGCGGCTGCGCTTTTGGAAGTCCTGGACCCCGAGCAGAATCACACTTTCAATGATCACTATCTGGAAGTAGATTACGATCTCTCAGAGGTCATGTTCATTTGCACATCAAATTCTTTAAACATCCCAGGGCCCCTGCTAGATCGGATGGAGGTCATTAGAATACCTGGGTACACAGAAGATGAAAAAGTAGCAATTGCTGAGAAGTACTTAGTGCCCAAGCAGCGTAAATCAAATGGATTGAAAGAACGCGAGCTTACCATTACTGAAGGTGCACTGAAAGACATAATCCGCTTCTACATGCGAGAAGCGGGGGTAAGAGGTCTTGAAAGAGATGTTGCCAAGGTCTGCCGCAAAGTTGTGACTCAGCATGTGCGGGCTAAAAAGCGATCGGAAGAAACAGTTGATGCGGCGCATTTAGAGGATATGATTGGAGTTCAAAGGTTCAAGCATGGCCGGGCTGAGGACGAGAATCAAATCGGGCAAGTTACAGGGCTAGCTTGGACGTCGGTTGGTGGGGAGTTGTTATCAATTGAAGCATCAGCAATTCCTGGAAAAGGCAAAGTTGTTAAAACTGGGTCGCTAGGTGATGTTATGCAAGAATCCATTCAAGCCGCATTAACGGTAGTACGAAGTCGCGCAAAGACTCTTGGGATTCGCAAAGACTTCCATCAGGAAAATGACCTTCACATCCATGTCCCAGAGGGTGCAACGCCCAAAGACGGGCCGTCTGCTGGAGTAGGAATGTGCACTGCTATGGTTTCGGTGCTTACTGGGACTCCTGTGAAAGCTGAGGTGGCTATGACTGGAGAGATAACCTTGCGGGGGCAGGTGCTGAAAATAGGCGGCTTAAAGGAGAAACTGCTAGCCGCTCATCGCGGTGGGGTTACGACGGTCGTTATTCCTGAAGAAAATTCAAGCGACCTCAAAGAAATTCCGGACAATATCAAGAATGACCTGAAAATATGCAGGGTCAAGTGGATAGATGAGGTTTTAGAATTGGCATTTGAAACGAAGCCAACACCTCTTTCAGATGAAGAATTTAATAAGGCGAGTACTGCTGCCAAAGAAGATCTGTCTGCAGGTATTGCAAACACGCATTAATCCGTTCAAATGTGCTAATTTGTCAAAGTATGCTTGACCCTTAAATTGCTGTTGGTATAAAGTAAGTTGCGGAATGCGTCCGCGGGCGAACTTTGTGTAATCGGAAATTGTTAAACTCTAGAAAATCCATAAAAAGGGGAAAAATAGTGAATAAATCTGAATTAGTAGATGCGATAGCTGAAGGCGCGGACATCTCAAAGGCTTCGGCGGGGCGAGCATTAGATTCGGCCATCGAAGCCATCACGGGTGCATTGAGCAATGGAGATCAAGTTTCTTTAGTCGGTTTTGGCACCTATTCGGTGAAGCACAGAGCTGCTAGGACTGGGCGGAATCCGCAAACTGGGTCTGAGATCCAAATAGCGGCTGTCAATGTGCCAAGTTTCAAAGCAGGTAAGGCTCTGAAAGACGCTGTAAACTAGTCACACACCACACTTAATACTGAAGTTAAAAGGGGCGCTGAAAGCGCCCCTTTCGCTAGGTAGCTATTTAATTATGTTAGATAACTTTAGATCGAAAATGCGCGGCGTAGCATTGGGTATAGTGGGCTTGATAGCCGTTATATTTGCTTTTTCTGGCGCAGGTACACTGACGCTTTCGCGGGCAGGGTCAGCAGAGGTTGCCTCTGTGGGAGATTACAGCATCACAGAGCAAGATGTTGCCTTCAAATTAGAGGAACTCAAAACACGCATTCTTCGGGAGAATGATGGTTTGTCCGATGATCAATTGGATGATGATATTTTGCGCCCGATTGCTATTCAGCAGTTGATCGGCTCCAAAGCTTTATTCAATCACGCCATTAATGGATCGATGGCGGCGTCCCCCAAGACATTGGCTGACCTAATTGTCAACGCGGCAATCTTTCAAACGGACGGAAAGTTTGATGAGGATAGATATAGATATTTTATCAGGAATCGCGGGTTTACTAATGCAGGTTATAAACAGAGTCTCACGGAGGAAATAACTCGCTTACAGTTGTTAAACGGATTGCGTTATTCTAGCTTTGTTACCCCCAAAGAAATTGATCGTATGGCTTCCTTCTTCGGCCAGTCACGAGATTATTATTATCTTAAGTTTCCTCTAGAGGTAATAGAGAAACTCGTCGATCCTCTGGAAGCTGAGTTGAGTGAATATTATGAGAACAATAAAATGCAATTCCGATCGCAGGAAACGGGCACCTTTGAGTATATTGAGCTCAGTCCTGACTCGCTCTTGTCTGATTACCAAATATCTGAGGAAGAAGTCCTCAAGCGTTTCGCTGAGCGAGGAGAAGACAGCGAAAATCCCGTGTATCGGAGAGCTGCACATATTTTATTTGATGCAGATAACCGACAATTGGCTTCAGAGGTCAAACGCCAATTGAGAGAGGGAGCAGACTTTGGAGAGCTAGCAGAAAAGTACTCTTTAGATGCCGGCTCTTCAGACGTTAGAGGGGATTTGGGTTTTTCCGATGGAAGTGCATTCCCAGAAAATTTTGAAAAAGCTTTGACCAACCTCCGAGTGGGGGAAGTGTCGGAACTCATCGTCACTGATAGTGGGGTGCATTTGGTAAAACTTCTAGAGGAGGAGAGGACCTCATACAATATTGATTCCGAACGTGAAAGAATCAAATCAGCTATACGACAAGAGCGATTGAACGAAGTGTTACCGGAGAAGCTATCTATGCTGGGAGAATTGAGCTACAACGCTGAGTCTCTGGTCGAATTAGGGCTTGAAATTGGTCTCAAAGCTGATATCTCTGACCCAATAAGCAGAAACGGAGGGCCGGGCATCGGGGGTTATCCAGCCTTGGTGGAAGCTGCCTTTAGCGACGAAGTTCTCTTGCAAAACTTCGCAAGTGACGTCATTCCGGTCGGTGATGAACGCTATTTTGTTGTGAAGTTAAAATCGCATCGATTGCCGGAGCAAAAGTCCTTTGAATCGGTAAAGAAACAGGTGCGAGAGATTATTTTTAAATTCAAAGCAGAAGAGATACTTGATCAGCGTCGGAAAGAACTCTTGACCCAACTTGAAGGCGGTCAGACGATAGAGGAGATCGCCAAATCTGCAGATTTGGAGTGGCAGGTTGTTTTTGGAGCAAAGCGTTGGGATCAAAACCTAAACGTTGAGGCCAATAGATTTGCGTTCGGCATGATACCTGATTTGCAATCCGTTTATGGGAGTTTCGTTAGCTCAGATGGCCAATTCTATCTAGTCAGTTTGGAACAAACAGATCTGGGTAATCCCAAAGGATTGACCACTGAGGATCAAAACAATCTATTTACCTCGAGTTGGGTAGCGATTGCGAACAGCGAGATACAGGCTTATCGTGCGGGAGTCGTTGAGACGTCTCAAGTTAGCAAATGAAATTGGAAAGCCGTTGCTTTATCGATTTTAATGCTTTGCCACTTCAGTTTTGAGTGTGGCCCGGTTGCGCGCACTGAACTGCATAGTCGGGCTACTCAGACTTTATGAAAAGTGTCTCACCCGGATGAATCTGTTGGCTGTTTTGGATATTGTTCCAATTGATTATTTGCTCTACGGTTGTTCCGTATTTTATAGCGATTCGAGACAGGGTGTCGCCAGATTTGATGTTGTAGTAGATATGCCTCGGCGAAGGAGGATAGCTGTCTATTCTTTGCGATTGAACTTTCAAGATTTGCCCAACACGAATTAAATCAGTTCTTAGTTTATTGATGCTTTTTAACTTATTCAAATTCATATCAAATCGGTCGCTTAACTTCGATAAAGAATCTCCCGCAGCTACTCGATAGAGGACTAAGTGTTTTTCGACTTGTTTTTGCTCGTTGGAGAAACGACTTTTGTTCGGCACTAAAAGAGTGTCTCCAATCGAGAGATGATCAGTTTTCCAATTGTTCACCTTCTTTAACCAATCAAGAGTGACATTATGTTTTTGGGCTATTTCGCTCAGCGTGTCGCCATAAACCACAGAATATTTGCTTCGCGCCCTCCATGTCTCCTTGCGCGATGCCTGCAAGAAATCTCGAACTACAGTGCCTTTGTGCGTTGGCACTAGAAGGTAATATTTCTTGAGAGGGGGCGTAATTGATTCAAGGATCCCGGCATTGAGCGCACTAAAGTTCTTTGTCGACAGTTCTCCTTTTTGTAAGATTTCGGATACTTCTATCTGATCTTCAATTAGAATCATATCGAAGAATGGACGGTTGGGAATATGAGGTAAAGACACTGCATAGTGTTGAGGGTTCTTTATTATATCTGCTATGGCCAATAATCTTGGTACATACTCTCTTGTCTGACGAGGCAGTTTGAGTGACCAGAAATCGGTCGATAGGCCTCGTTTTAAATTCTCCTTGATACGTTTGTTTATAAAACCTTCCCCAGCATTGTATGCGGCGAGCGCCAGCAACCAGTCGTTATTAAAATGATTATGCAAATATCTAAGATATTCTATTGCGGCTCGTGTGGATTCAACGAGGTCAAGCCGGCCGTCATACCAGTAATTTTTTTCAAGGCCGAAATATTCACCGGTGCTAGGAATAAATTGCCATAATCCAGCGGCATGACTTTTCGAATAAGCGAAGGGATCATAGCCACTCTCTATGATGGGAAGTAAAGCAATTTCAAGCGGCAAATCAGATAACTTGAGCTGCTCAGTGATGTAAAATAAAAAAGGTCGTGATCGTTCAAGGACAATCGAGAGATACTCCTGTCGACCTAAGTATGCTCGTCGGAAGTCAGAAACCCTAGGCGGAAGGTTTTTGGGAAGTAGCTGATAACCATTACGAATTCTATGCCAAATCGGCAATTGCAAAGTCTGCTCCAAGTCATGCCTTTTAGATTTAATTTTTACAATCTTCTCGGAGCTTTTGTTTACATGTGCAGTCAAGGAGGTTGGAGCGAAAGTTATAGATGAGGTTTCGGCAAAGCCACAATTTGTCAACGCGGGTAACAGGCATAGAAACCATAGCTGATGGAAATTTTGCGTTTTAGGGATCGATAATCTCAAGGGGAATACTTAAAGCATGGTTCTCTAGGAATCAAACACATATGCTTAAAAAACTGACCATCCAAATTATTGCTTAAAAGTTGTCTTTCCATCTTCGCAGGGCTCCGAAAATTCTGATTGGTTCATCACAATTTTCATCTGTCATCGATAAGATTGATGATGCAACAACCGGTTCCTCGACTCGAAGAAAGGGATTAGTGAGTTTTTCTATACCTATCGTACTTGGCAATGTGGGGATGCCTCTCCCCAGGCGTGTTTTATCGGTCTTTATGCGAGATTGAATGTCTTGATTGTCGGGCTCCACGGCTTTAGCAAATAGCAAATTGGATATTGTATATTCATGGCCACAAAAAACCCTAGTTTGGTCTGGCAAAGATGAAAGCTTTTCTAGTGATACGTACATTTGTTCGGCTGTTCCCTCAAATAGTCTTCCGCAACCTCCTGCAAAAAGCGTATCACCTGAAAAAAGTATTGGTGACTGATCATTATGAGGTCCGGAAAAATATGCGATATGATCTAATGTGTGGCCGGGTACCAACAGCACACTTAATTGTAGTCCAAGACATTCGATGATGTCCCCTTCCTCAAGCGGATGAGTGACGCAGCGCGCTGGGCAATCCTTCGGGCCGAAAACCGGAACATTACAGTGATTCAGCAGCTTGTTTACTCCTCCTACATGATCCGCATGGTGGTGGGTTATTAGAATACCTTTCAGAGGGAGTTGCTCCGTGTTCAACCAATTCAAAACGGGCTTAGCGTCTCCCGGATCAACAACATATGCACTGTTCATCTTGTTAGAAGCTAACACCCATATGTAGTTATCACTTAGAGCGGGTAAGGCAGTAATTTTAATGTCTGTCTCTAAAATTTGCATGAGCTTTAAATCTCGCGCTAGTTTTTGTGGAATTTAACGAACATAATAAGAGTCAATTGTCTTTCAGTCACCCTAAAATGTTTAATAAACGAATAAGTAACTTTAAAGAACGATTTCTCCAGCGTTTCGACGTTATTGATTTGACTCTGTCCGCCAAGCATCTTCGCCAATGGAATCAGAGTGATTTCGGTGCATATCTTAATGGCTATGAGAATCGATTCATTTGCAAGTATTTTTCACAACTGCCCGGTTATCGACTTTTGCGATTGGGGTTGTCTGAAGATTCTGAGAGTACAAACAACTTTGGTCAATTGCATAGATTTAGTCTTCACCCGGCAGAAATGCATAGCTCTCATGCTGCTATATGTAACTACGATGAATTGCCCATACCCTCTGGAGTAATTGATGTAACTTTGCTTCAACATTCTTTAGAATTCTCTTCATCCCCCAGCGCCGTCCTATCGGAAGCTTGCCGAGTTACTGCCCCTGGTGGGCATCTTCTCCTGTTCGTTTTGAATCCTTTTGGTTTACACGGACTAAAAAAGTTGCCAATGCAAATATTAACGGAGAAGATTCAATATAGATTCCACAATTTGCGATTAGGGCGAGTCATTGATTGGTTATCCTTGCTAGGATTCGAAGTCATGGCCGCTCGTTATGGGGCGCATAGATTGGTTGGCAGACCGAGCGAAACACTGATTGCAAGTTCAAGATATGAGCGATGGTGNGAAAAATTTAATTTGCCCTTTGGAAATATATACATTGTCCATGCGGTCAAACGTGAGGTTCAAGGAGTGACGAGAATGAAACACATATGGCGTCAATCGGGACCCGGTTATTCTCGGCCCAGTGGGCAAGGCGTAACATTGGAAAACATTTGCAAACGCTAAATCAAGTTGTCTCGAGATCGGAATGAAGGTTGTAACAATCTACACGGATGGAGCATGCAAAGGCAATCCCGGTCCAGGCGGATGGGGAGTGGTATTGCGTTATGAAGCTTCCGAAAAAACCCTTCGAGGGGGAGAAATACAAACTACCAATAATCGTATGGAGCTGACCGCGGTCATTGAAGGATTGAAAGCTTTGAAGGAACCATGCAAGGTTACGATCACGTCTGATTCTACCTACGTACTTAATGGTGTGACGAAGTGGATGGNAACCTGGAAGAAAAAAGATTGGAAGACAACCAACAACAAACCGGTTAGAAATGTCGATTTATGGAAACAGTTAGACATCGCCCTGGGGAGACACCAGCTCAATTGGCAATGGGTCAAAGGGCACAGTGGCCATCGAGATAATGAGCTTGCTGATCAGCTTGCCAATAAGGCGACGGATGAAATTTTGTTCGGGCGAGATTAGAGAGCGTTTAATGCTGCGAGTACCGAAATGCGACAAATTGTTTTAGACACTGAGACAACTGGTTTAGAAGTAAGTCAGGGCCATAGAATAATTGAAATTGGTTGTGTTGAACTCGTTAATAGGAAGCTGACTGGAAGAAGATATCATCAATATATAAATCCTATGCGCGAGATCGATGAGGGTGCAATCGCTGTTCACGGCATTACAAATGAATTTTTAAAAGATAAACCAACCTTTGACATCATCTCTATGGAGTTTTTAGAATTCCTGCATGGTTCGGAACTTATAATTCATAATGCACCGTTTGATATAAGTTTTTTAAACTATGAGCTTCGTATGCTTGGCTCGGATATCGAACCGCTTGATCTGATCTGCCAAATTACTGACACACTTGTGCTAGCAAAGGAAAAACATCCTGGTCAAAGAAATAATCTGGACGCGCTTTGCAAACGTTATAGCGTTGATAATTCACAACGAGATTTTCATGGTGCCTTACTGGATGCGGAGATTCTAGCTGATGTTTATCTTTTGATGTCCGGTGGTCAAGTTACTCTCGACATAAGTGCGACTGCTGCTGCCAAGCGCGATGCTCCGCAAGATGCGATAGCAAACATGAAAGATCGTCATGCGAGAACCAAGTTA
>NZJL01000006.1 GCA_002692165.1 Porticoccaceae bacterium | reverse complement strand
ACACTGTTATTTGCTTTTGATACGGACCATGATGGCTTGCCTGCCACCTAGGAACATAGATATGATAAAAATTCAATGCAAAATCCGGTTCCTAGCAATTTTAATGTTATCTTTTATTGGTGGGTTTTCCTCAGCCCAAACCACGGAAATCTATGTTCGTCTCAATTCGGACCCATTCATATCACTTCCAATGAGACTACAGATCTGTGCGCGGCAGAACAAAGCTTAAAAAAATTGCTGAAAGGCCAGAAGTTGCCGGTGCAGAGCTAAAAATATTACGCATTAAATCAGGAGTTTGCCCAAGCGCGTCAGGCACCATGCTTACGCCAAGACCCATACCAAGGGACACAGCTATAACCATAATTTGGCGTCGATCGAGCTCAAGTCTCGCAAGAATTTTAATACCGGTGGCGGCTACTGTTCCGAACATTACCAGCACCGCGCCCCCGAGCACAGGTTTTGGTATTTGCTGTAAGATTTCTCCCAGACCTTGAAAAAGGCCAAGGACGACAAGAATCACTCCTACGTAGATTCCGACGTGACGGCTAGCAATACCGGTAATCTGGATGACGCCAGTATTCTGACTAAAAGTCGTGTTGGGGAAAGAATTCAGCAGAGAGGCAATCAACGAACTTATTCCATCCCCCAGCACTCCACCTTTGATACGGCTGATGTAAGACGGACCCTCTATAGGTTGCCGAGAAATCAAACAGTTGGCTGTTATGTCGCCGGTTGTTTCCACTGAGCTGATTAAAAAGAGAAATGCTAGTGGGATAAATAACATCAAGTCGAAGTCGAATCCGTATTTAAATGGGACTGGTATTGCGATGGTCGAGCTTACAGAGAGTTCCGAGATGCTAAATTTATCCATTAACACGGCAGCCAACAATCCGGCAACCAAACCGATCACAATGGAAGAAAGTCTGATCCAATCGTTATTAAAATTGTTCATCACAATAATTACTGCAATGACGAAAACGCCCAAAATCAGATTGTCCGTTGCGCCAAAGTTATCGGCACCGTTGCCTCCGGCTAGATCGGTCATTCCAACCTTTATGAGACTTATTCCCAGGCTAGTTATTACTATCCCTGTGACCAAAGGGGTAATAGCACGTTTTATTTTCGGTAGGATTTGACTGAGACCTATTTGTATAAAGGATCCAAAAAAACAAATAGTCACAATTAGAGCCATAATTTCACTCGGGCTTCCACCTGCATTTTTTACAAGGAACCCCGCACTAAGAATCACGCTCAAAAAGGTAAAACTAGTTCCTTGAACGCATATCATGCCAGCGCCAATACCAAATGGCCTGTAAGCTTGAATAAAAGTCCCCAGACCAGAAGCGAAAAGTGCCATGCTAATGAGATAAGGAATCTCTGCTTCTAAAGCCAGAGCCCCGCCTATGACTAGTGTCGGTGCAATGATCGCTATAAAGGACGCAAGTAAATGCTGAATAGCCGCCAGAAAAGATTCAAGGAAAGGGGGTTTTTCGTCGAGTTCGTATACTAGCTCTGACTGTTTTTCGCTTTCCATAATCAAATTTCTTAAGCGGAATGATCAACATTGTGTATTTTTCCAAGAGAAAAAGCTATTTCAAATCTTATCGAAACCTATTTCTGCAGGGTCAAGCATTTAAATTTTGTCTCACGTCTTTGGTATAACTCTTCAACTCACCATAATTTAGCTTCCGAAGGCGAAATAAAATAAGATTTAGGCCTTTTTATCTGTACAGGCACTCAGGGGAGAGTCTTGTCCCATGAGGGTGGTATGTTGATGCCAAATGATGTTTTAACCGCTCAAAATTAATCTGGCATTCATTTTTTGATAAGTATTGCCAATAATATCGATAGACTATTGATTTTAGTTTATGCGACCGTCAGGCGGTGCTGGGTCGGTGGACTTGTTTCCTTCGTTATCCACAGATATATGCTTGGCAGAACCATAAGAGTGAAAATGGTGCCAACAGCCATTCCGGCAACTAAAACAATTCCGATGCTATTTCTTGCCTCCGCGCCTGCTCCAGTGACAAAAACAAGGGGAAGATGCCCAAAAACTGTTGCTCCAGTGGTCATAAGCACCGGCCGCAATCGCTCATCAGCGCTCTGTTTAATAGCTTCAACACTGGACATCCCCTGTATTTTGAGTCGGTTGGCGAACTGAATAATAAGAATTGCGTTTTTGGCACCTAAACCTGCTAGAGTAATCAGTCCTATTTGGGAGTAGACATTGATAGTGGTCATATCCATGAAAGTAAAGATCAGTGCACTCATTATTGCAAGTGGCACTGAACCAAGAAGAATAATTATGGGCTCCCGAAAATTGTTGAATTGCACTGACAATATAAAAAATACAATGATAATTGCCAAGCCAAGTGATGCTGCAAGCGAATTGCCCTCAGATCGCAGTTGACGTGATTCCCCTGCATAGTTCATCGAATACTCATTTGGGACTATTGCGTCGACAACCTCTTCGAGAGCAGCTAATCCCTCTTCCTTTGTCACACCCGGAACAACTGCTCCAAAAACTCTAAACGCATTTTTTTGATCAAAACGGCCCAACGAGCGGGGGCTTGCCTTACGTTCTTCACTCGCAAAATCCGAGACAGGCACGAAAACACCGCTGCTTGTTTTAATTTTTACGTTCATCAATGATGTCGGAGATGTCCGATTTTGCTCCGTCACCATCGGAATGACGTCGTAAGCTCTACCTGAAAGATTGACCTGACTTATAAAATCTCCGGATAGAAGGGTGCTAAGTTGAAGATTTATATCCTCGGCACTCAGACCGAGGTCAAAAGCTTTGTTTCGATCTATAATAATATTTGCCTCCGGCAAATCCACGATCAGATCAGTGTCGAGATAAATAAATTTTCCTCGTGCTCTGGCTTCTTCAAGTATTTGTCTAGCAAAAGATAACATTTTCTGCTGCGAGTCGGTTGATTGCACCACCAACTCCACGGCGAAATTGCCTGCTGTTGGTAAAGAAGTTTCTAGAGTAGGAAAACTTTTTAAGGCAGGCACTGATGATAACCGCCGAAAAGCATCGGGAAGCATCTCCATGACTGAAAACGTCCGCTTGTCCTCGTCTACAAATGTTTTTCCGGCAAATCCCCCTGATTGATCAAGACGTTGCCACATAAATTGTCCCCCAGAAAGAGACTCCAGCGACTCAACAATTGCTTGCATATGTTTTGTAGTGTACTCCAAAGACGCGTCAGGCGGTGCAGAGATAACCATCATTAAAGCCCCAGTATCCTCAATTGGGGCTAACTCCTTTTTGGAGAAATTGTATAAAGGGAGTAGGAGAAACAAGCAAAAAATATAAACGACTAAAACACAGCCTGGTTGTTCTAAAATTAAAGAGAGCATACTGGCGTAGGATCTTCTTACACGGTCAAATTTTTCGGTTACAAATCGCACTCCCGCGGAGTCTCGAGATACCCTGTGGCAAACAAATGCGCTCATTGCCGGAGANAGGGTAATGGCCACNACNCCNGATATTGTTACGGCTATCGCCAANGTNAGGGCGAACTCGCGAAATAAGGCGCCAGTGAGTCCGGACAGAAAACTTATGGGTATAAAAACCATTGCNAGNGTTAGCGTCATGGTTACGATTGGCGAAAANAGTTGNCTNGTGCTTTTNATAGCAGCCTCGGTACCAGTCATTCCTTNACCAACNAACCTNGACACATTTTCAACCACTACAATCGCATCGTCNACNACTANTCCCACACTGAGTACNATGGCCAGTATCGTTAATAGATTGAANGAAAATCCTAAAGCATAAATGGACGCCACAGCCCCTANTATNGAAATTGGNATCGCAATTAATGGCACCACNGCGGTCCTGAATGACCCCATGAATACCACCACCACTGCTCCCACCANTAGGATTGTCTCTAANAGTGTNATGAAAATCTCTTNAATTGCTTNNCTGGTATATTTTGTCGAGTCATAACCNATGCGTATTTGCATTTCAGGAGGCAATGAANCNTTCAGCTTATCGACTTCGTCATACAAACGATCTGCTATGTCAATTTCATTTGCACCCGGAGCGGGCCAAACTGANAAAAATACTGAATCGTCTTGAGAGAACCTCGTATTTTCATATCCCTCTTCCTCATCAAGCTCCACTTCTGCAACGTCNCTCAACCTAACTAGATCGCCANCATCCTGCCGAACAACGAGGGACTCAAACTCATNCAGGTCGGTTAGAAGNGAATTNACGAAAAGATCAACTCTCTTATCAGAATTTTNGGTCTTACCGAAAGTAGCTACTATGTTATTTTCAAGAAGAGCTCGNCTTATATCGGATGCACTTACNTTGTTTGACTCCANNAGTTCTGGTTTAAGCCAAACNCTTATGGCTGGNGCGCGNCCNCCAATAACTTCTGATTTTCTNACATTTGGTATNGCGCTAAAAACTGGNANCACATTTCGCTCAAGGTAGTCAGTGACAAGAGTTCGGGACATTCCGTCACTTAATATAACGGGCAGATAAAATGAAGCCCAAGGGCGATCGGCCCTTATAATCTCTATTTGAGGATCGTACGCGCCCGAAGGTATCTTGTATTTGATGCGGTTGATGCTTGTTGAGATTTCTGCAAGCGCATCGGGCACATGTTCATTAAGGTTCAACCATACTGTAACGATGCTGCTGCCTGCCTTTGTTACAGAATCCACATAGTCAATGCCGGAAACATTGCTGACAGCCTCCTCAATTGGGATCGTTATGAAACTCTTGACTTCATCCGCAGAAGCGCCAACAAAAGTTGTGTGGATTCTCAGAGCTGCGCTCTCNATCTGAGGGAATTCGGAAACGGTCATTTCCAAACTGGACTTTATGCCAGCAAGCNTTATCAAAAGACAAAAAGATATTGCAACNACNGGACGCGTTACAAACACCTCAATAGCAGAGATTTGTNGCGNTAATGCNTCTGAGCNACGGTNCTNAACCATCATTTNTNCCNACNAGTGAACCTTCAGTNAGTTTAAAGGCACCAATTCCAGCTATTNTTTCTCCCNCTTGCAANCCCTCTAGAATGATNANCTCCNTCTCGGTTTGAGGTCCGAGCTTTACGCGTCTCTTNTAAGCTCGCTGGTTTAGNNTTGGCGNATCATTTNCANGCTGAATAGTAAAAACATANGGGCCGAGTTCGTCATAAATGATTGAAGCNAGNGGAACTTTTGNGATGGTTCTCATCTTGCCCCTTGGAAGTAGTACTTTGACAAAGCTACCATGGGGCAGTCCAACAAGGTCTCTGCGGGCCNCAGCACGCATCCGTATGTTGCTAGANGTAGCATTCACTGAGAAATTTTTNGCAACTATTTNNGCNGGGGTTGCNTNCTGTNTNTGCTCCTGAAGAGGTCNGGCAAATTCGCTGAGCACTTGAACNACCGTGCCGATTTCCNTNNTGGATAAACCCTGAGGCACATTGAAGTCAATCCATAATCTGTCNCCGGTTCCAACAAGCTCCGTAATAACATNNTCTGGAGTTATCATTTGCCCTATNTTTAATTGNTGAAGGCCAGCCGAAGCCTCNAACGGTGCTGTTATGGTCTTTTTCAAAATCATGGCCTCAATNGCTCGCACGCTGGCAGATTTTGATNGGAACTCAGCTCTGTGTTCGTCCAAGTCCTCTAGTGAGGCCCCTCCAGTTTTGAAAAGCCTCTCAATTCTCTCTAGCGCTATTTCTGCTAACCGTGCCTCAGACACTATCGCATCCCTCCTCGCAATATCTTGGGTCGCATCAATGCGAAGCAAAATCTGCCCTTTTTCAACACTATCTCCTGATTCGAAACCAATATATTCGATACGTCCCGCGGTCTCGCTAACCAGATCAATCCGATTTTGTACTACTACTTTTCCCGTNATGGTGGTTTGCTCTTGCCAATTTTGGTTTTTGACTAGGTGAACCTCTATGCTTTCAGAAACCTCCGGACGGGAGTTTGCCGATTCAATCGCGTGTTTGATTTGCAAATACTTCATTGCGGAGAGTGTCATGGCAAAAGCCATGCAAGTTACACACGTTAATAATATTGCTTTGTACTTCATCCTATCTCACAAATAAACGGTCGAACGGAACACGACACCCAGCTGGCGCAAAAAACGCAGTATTAAGACCATAAAGGGTCTGCCGATACCACGTGCAATTCTGTGAATTAACATTGGCAACAAGTCAATTGTTCATACGGGCAAAAACCGAAGAGGGTCTTAAGAGTATTCCCAAATATAGACAGAATGCTTACTTTAAACCAATGCCAAAATATACTTTGGATGCTGGTTATTTGCCATGCATTATCATCTGGCTTAAAGGAAAATCTTCTTGCCAGGATACCCATACATCAACATGAGTATGTTACCTCCGTGTCTTTTTTTTCATCCCGACCGACCACCTCTCGCTCTGATATATATTTATTTAAGATGCCCAGACGCACAAACCGAAACTTAATCGTACTCGCACCATATCGAGCATGGCATCGGTGACCAGTCCGAAGAACTTTGTACGGGGCCAACTATGCTTGGTGCTAATACTTATTTGAAGCTGGAAATACGATGTCAAAACCTAGAGGGAGGGGCGATGAATAACAGTTTCTGTATTCAGCGCTTCTCCACTGCAGTCAGCGTAGGACGCATAATAATCTCGAAGGTCCCTCCAGCCGCCTTTGGCTCTGTATTCTCGAAGTGACATGTACGCTTTCATATCAGCGTAAGCAACAATATGCGCAAATTCACCTGGAGCCCTCGCAGTACCAACATTTGGGACAATACTGGCCCAAGCCATTAAGGGTGACTCAGCCGGTATGGTTGACGCAATCTGTAAATGTTTTGCCATAAGCTGCTCAATACCCACGCCAGGCTTGGCGTTGCACCAGTTCCAGGTAACTACCCTCTCGTCGTCAGTGTCTAGTGCCTCCGTCGAATGCAGAAGCACGCCGCTAGCCATCTTTACATAGCAGTCGGCTACGCTCTGCCATTGAGCATTAAGTTTTTGTCCCTCTTTCGTGGTTAACCAAAGGTCCCAGCCTTTACCTTGTCTTTCATAGGACGAGACCATGATATCAAGAAACTCATATGTATCCGGATTTTGAATATCTGCATGAGTCATCAGTGGCATTTGTCTATTGTTATAAACGTCCACCTCGTTTGCTTTAGCCCAGTCCACATATGCGTTAAACACTTTTTCATAATCAGACATGGTTTTTTTTGGTTTGAGCGTGCACACGTTGACTTGCATGTTGAAAGGCGCTGATGCCGATTGCTTTTTCTCATGTCCATCGGAGTGCACCTGAGAGGNGGCGAGCAAAGCGATCAAAAACGTTACCAATATTGTTTTCATAGNAANTCCTCTTTATTATTTAAAAATGAATAGATAGGATACTTAAANTTATTGAAATTACCATGACATTCACTAAATGTGTTCATATNAAGCACATTCGTTTTAACGTTTTTTCAGAGAAAACATAATGGGNTCGCGCAAAATAGTCCTATCACAAGACTTGATAGACCAAAATGGTCATGTGGGAGAGCCCAGCTATAGCCAGATCGGAATNGGGGTCTTGTGGGAAATGAATAAGGAGTTTGGAACGGACAAACGTTTTCTATCAGAAGGTATAGCACCTGTGACCTTTGAAACATTCACAAAATTTAAGAGAGAGCTATTTGTTGGTGAGGAAGTTGAAGTGAAAATAGACATTTATTTCGATCCAAATAAGAAATATAACTGGCGACGAATCATTGAGATATTCAATCCCAAAAAACAACTCTCTTGTTCCATGGAAAGTTCAGGGGCATTCATTGATCTGAAGTTGCGCAAACTTGCGGAACCTCCGGAGACGTTGATTCAAGCATTTCTTAATACAGATTTCTGTNATCTNGAGGATNANTAACTNAAANNCNTCTTTTTTGTATCTGCCAAGGTACNNANANATAAACNNAGGTGTNTTATCCCATGGGGGGTGGTATATTGTTGCTTAAAGGCGTTTTAACAGCCAAAAAAACAATCTTGTATTCCTACATGGTTAGTGGGTATATTAAAAAACCAATTTAAACTATTGTTTNTTTAAGCTAGTTGACGTCCGGCCTTGGGCACCAACTTTTTATTTCGGGCATATCCGTCATTGATTTAGCCTATGTGTGATAGTTCACATTTGTTAAATTGCGGCAGCCAGTAATCAGCCTCACTATATTGATTACGATAACGGTAATTGACTGTCAAAAACCAATTTCTGACCTTCAGTCTACCTGCTATCCTTGAGCAGGTATTCGGGAAATTTTATGGTATTCAACAATTCGATCATCGTGGAGTATCACACAAGACCATTTTCCCCAGACTTCCCGCACCTAATGCCCAAAATGGCGGACCTTTTCCATCGGTCCGAGAATAGCAAAAACCTTTAGCCAAATTTATTTGGCAGTTAAATTCCATGCCCACAGAGATATTTGCTGGTCTAAAATTCTAAAAAAAACAAAAAAATCTTTCAGGTTGCCACTTTAAAGATTTCTTAGTTGTTGTCGACCTTCCTCGATATGGTTCGTGGCGGCTATTTCATGACTACTTTATCACTAGTGTGCTAGCAATCAGAATAACATTGAGGTTATTGAGGTCCAAAAATAACACCTTTTTTATTTAAAATAGGATGCGGATGTATAATCAACATAAAATAGTTATTAAGTCAGATAATCGTAAACACACTATTCGGATCATGAATATTTCCCCGTCTAATTTCGACATATACTTTGAGATTTTTTCTGCAGATGAGGAACAAAAACACGTTCTGTTCAACTTCACTGACTATGGGCAAACTATAAAATCCTTTAGCGTAACCTTAGAAGGAGGCCGCCGTGAATTAATTGAGTGCGAGAGCGATTTTGGGTGGGATATGTTTGATGGCGTAATGTGTTTAGCGGTGGGCCCTTTGCATGAGAACAACTATAAAAACATACTTCCTGCCAGCATTGCACGACTTTATGTCTGGAGATTTTGGGATGATGCTAGGGATAAACTGAAGCGACCGAATAGGCGCAGAAAAGTCAGCGACAGCTCTGAAGTGCAATTTAGTCGGTGATAACGGTCCAAAACCTGCCAAGATCAATCGTTTACGCCGCTTTTTTTGCAACGATGTGTCTCAAACGTCTCTCAATGAGAAATAGCCAAATACTTGTTCCAAAGACATTGTTTAGGATGGCCTTACTCAAATGAGATTCAAAACGCTGATGATTGCATGTTTTACCACAGGGCTTCTAACCGGATGCGCAGCTACCTTGGAGCAATTTCAAGATATGGGCCCTTATGATCGGGCATTAATGGTTTGTGATAATTCGGCAGAGGCGCGCGCGAAAAGAAGAGAGATAAACAAATTGGCTAACAACGTATTTGTCCTATCTTCAGATATTGCATTGCGCAGGAGCATTCTTGATCGCGGTTACCGGACTCAACAAGAATGTTGGAGGCAATTCAGTACTGTGAGCGTTTGTCAGGGCCGAAACGACGGTCAGATAGCGTGCAGAGAAGAAAGAGATCCCAATGATCTGACGGGGAAGGAAGTGTGTAAAGAGACTCCTGTTACTATCGATGCTGATTATGAGGAGAAAAAGCTCTTAGAGGAATTGGAGCGATTGGGTTCAGCCAAGATAACACTCTCAAATCTTGAACGTGGCTATGAGCAGAGTCGTGAGATGTGTTACCGAAGGGCAGAGCAATCGTCGCCCGAAAAGGCATATAAATATTACAAAAACCAAAATGAACCATCCAATGATGATGTTTTTTACAAGATTTAAAAATCTCTTTTTCTACTTTATAGAAGCATATACAAAACGATAGATGATTTTTATTGCTGATTTTCTTCAAGGTTCACAAGCTAACCAGCGCCTAGCAATTTTTGGGTTAGATGTGGTCGTCCGTTCTGATTCCAATTCGAAGCACTTTGGCCCTCTTATACAGAGGAACTCCCTGGCCTCTCTTTTGATGGCGCGTCTTGTTACACTGGAAAGCACTCTGAATGATATCGGGACGGAGATCTTGAGATGATCAAGAAAATAGCAGTAGTTGGATCATTTTGTTTAACTGCACTTTTTGCTGCTTTGTTATTAATGCATTTCGCCGGCGCATTCAATAGTTTGTGGTCTGGTTGTTGGCAAAATAGCACCGAATATGAGCGCAGGTTGACTCTCTTTGAAGTATTGCCTAAGCGATTTGGAGGTGCAGTGTTTCTTGGCGATTCTATAACATATGCGGGCCCTTGGTCGGAACTTTTTCCTCAAATCCAAACACATAATTTTGGTGTAGATGGGGATACCAGTGCAGGATTATTGGAGCGTATTGAAGCAAGAGGATTGTGGCGGCCGTCAAAGGTTTTCTTGATGATTGGCACGAATGACTTGTCTCTCGGATTTTCGGAGCACAAAATCTTGGAAAACATATTGAAAATTAGCAAACAAATAAAAGCTGTCTCATCCGAAACAGAGGTGTTTATTCAAAGCATACTGCCCAGGGGTCCGGAATACCGTGAAAAAATAGAGTCACTCAATAAAAAGTTGCCGGAATTATTGCCGAATGAGGTCGGATGGATAAACCTCTATCCCCACTTTTTAGACGCTGAAGGCGTAGCAATAGCTCCTCAATTTAGCAATGATGAATTGCACCTCACGGGCAGGGGTTACTTGCTTTGGAGGCAGCTTATAAATAGTTATGTGAACAACAATAGTGGGAGTGGTAGGATGAAATTAACGAATGCCCGAATAACTCCAGTTTCAGAAAGTGACTGGACAATTGCACAGAGGCGTTATCTCGAACCAATAAAAGGAAAAGCGCCCTTTTATAATGTTTCGGCGACCTTGGCACGACACGTCGAGGCCGCTGAAAAATTTAATGTGTGGGCTTATCACATTATGGGCGAGAGCTCCACTCTCGATGGGCGTCATAGGGAGATGTTAATACTTCGTGTAGGTTGGTTGTGTGACTCAGAATATGAGTGGGGACAGCATAAAATCTTTGCCAGAAATGAGGGGCTCAGTGAAGAGGAGATCGAAAAAATAAAAATTGGATCTCGAGCCGAGGGCTGGAGTGCAATAGAACGAGCTCTGATAGATGCAGCCGATGAACTCCATGAAAATAGTTTTATTAGTAGTATTACGTGGGAGGCACTTGCTAAAGAGTATTCCGATCAACAAATGATGGATGTAGTATTTACTGTTGGGCAGTATCACATGGTTTCGATGGCTTTGAATTCATTTGGCGTTCAATTGGATGAGGGGGTCGCGGGTTTTTAATCATCTTTCGGCATAGTTAAAATTCTGATGGGTAACATAGGTGCTTGAAAGTATGGCTGGCTGTGATGATTGGATTCCAGACTTGAGAATACCATAATCCACCTCTTATGCGGGATAAAATTCCATTGTGGGTGATGTTTTAAATGTTAAATTTTGTTGCGTATTGACAACTTGAAATGACTTATTGACAAAGAGATAGACTCTCAATAGCATCTTGACGTTATGAGAGAAACTTATAACCGGTCTGCTCCATACTTTTTGGGCCGTTATTGCCATCAGTGTTAAAAAAATAATGCGACTTTCATTTCCTAGTGACGAGACGCGACTTAACTTGGTTTTAGAGAGGGTTTATATGTCTTTGCCTGCTAGCATTCGCCGTTCCATGTTTGAAACCATGGTGAGAAGTCGCCTTTGGGATGACCAGCTGACTAAACAATATTGGATTGATAAAACGCCAGTGTTTGCGTTTGGAGCGGGGCCGTTGCCCGGCGAGTTACATACATCACATGGGCAAGAGCCTGTAGGTGCAGGGGTTTGTGCGGCCTTAAGGGATGAAGACATGATTACTACTGGACATCGACCTCATCATATAGCTGTTGCTAGGGGCGTTGATCTAAAAGAGATGTCGGCTGAGCTATTCGGGAAAAAATCGGGGCTTTCCGGAGGTCGAGGCGGGCACATGCACCTTTATGATAAGCGAGTGAACTTTAGTTCAAGTGGAATTATCGCGGAAGGATTGGGGCCCGCTGCAGGAATGGCTTTTGCAAGAAAAATGCAGAAAAAATCTGGAGTGGCACTCAGTTTCCTTGGCGATGGCGCTGTTAATCAGGGGGCTTTCCATGAAGTGATGAATATAGTGGGCCTTCACAAACTTCCTTTTATCTGCGTTATCGAAGACAACAAATGGGCTGTGACAACTCACAAATCGATGTCTACTGCATGCGAGCGCAATAGTGATCGGGCTGGGAATTACGGGATGGTAGGTGAGTTTGTGGAAGGAAACGATCCTGAGTCAATCTATTTAGCCACCCAGCGTGCTTTGGAGCGTGCAAAATCTGGCGAGGGTGGAACTATTCTTGAAATCGAAACAGTGCGTCTTTCCGGTCATTTCATGGGCGATCCTGCAGGTTACATCACGGGCAAAAAAAGCGAATACCAAGTTGATCCGGTTCCCGTTTATCGAGCGCGCTTGATAGCTGAGGGGATATTAACTGAACAGGAGGCATCTGATATAGAAAAAGTTGTTGGCGCTGAGGTGGACGAAGCTATTACATTTGCATTGGAGGCAGATTATCCGGATGCTGCGGACGCTGTTAACTGTACGTTTGCATAAAACCCATTTCCGAATCTAACTCGACCATAAAAAAGAGGTAAAAATGAGCACTAAAGAAGCGGCCCCATGGGAGTCACCGACCTCAGGTGAATCTAGAAGTAGAAGTCTCACAATCTGCCGAGCACAGCGAGAAGCGGTCGATTGGGAAATGGCTAATGATGACCGCGTGTTTATGATGGGAGAGGACGTCGCAGGGTTTGGAGGAGTGTTTGGAACTGCAGATGGACTGGGAGATAAATTTGGTTTGGACCGAGTTATCGATATGCCGATCTCCGAAACCGGTTGGATCGGCATGGCCGCTGGGGCGGCAATGGAAGGAATGCGCCCGATCATCGAACTGGCATATGTGGACTTTATTGGCGTGTGCTACAACGCGATAGTGAATCACGCGGCAAAAACACACTTTATGTCTGGCGGGCAATTCAAAGTACCGATGGTTTTAATCAGCGGAACTGGCGCGGGTTACAGTAACGCCGCACAGCACTCTCAATGTCTTCACGCCACTCTGGCGCACATGCCGGGTCTGAAAGTAGTTTCTCCAACCAATGCTTATGATGCGAAGGGGATGATGCATACCGCGATTCGTGACGATAACTTTGTGGTGTTTTTGGTGCACAAGGGAGCCTCGGGAGTTGGATTCATGGGCCCATTGGTTCAAACGTCTCTAAGTGATGTCCCCGAGGGCGATTACACCGTGCCTTTTGGAAAGGTAAAAGTTTACAAAGAGGGCACTGATGTTACGCTCGCTGGCGTTGGCCTCGCTGTGCATCAAGCTATAGAGTCTGCAGATTCGTTGGCTAAAATGGGTATATCTGCGGAGGTGGTCGATATCCGTAGCTTGGTTCCTTTAGACAGAGAGGGAATTATTGATTCGGTGGCCAAGACTGGCCGATTAGTTGTTGCTGATGAAGATTATCATAGCTATGGTCTATCGGGAGAGGTGATTGCAAGTGTCATTGAACGCGATGCGTCAATCTTCAAAGCCCCTCCCCAGCGCGTGTGTATCCCAGATGTTTCAATTCCCTTTTCCCGTCCCCTCGAATATTCCATTCTGCCTCTAGAGAAAAGAATTACGTCAGCAGCGCTGAAAACCATCGAGAATATATTGTGAGTGACAGCGGTAAAGTCTTCGAATGGCGTGTTTCTGAGGAATTTTGCCCAAATGAGGAGGATTCCGGCAGCATAGTGTTGTGGATTTTTTCCAACGGCGCAAAAATTGATGAAGGCGATGTCGTGGCAGAGTTTATGGTACAAAAAATTACTCATGAACTGCTGGCGCCTACCTCCGGGCATCTGGATATAAAATTGGAGCCCGAAATAGAGGCCTTTAAAGGCGATTTGCTGGCCTTGATCCATATGTGACGAGTTTCTGCGGTCAAACAATCGGTTTTTAAGCAAATGGCTTCCGGGGTTGCTCTGACAATCAGTCTAAAATCTGGTTGTGAAACTTAACGCACGGAATATTGTTTT
>NZJL01000005.1 GCA_002692165.1 Porticoccaceae bacterium | reverse complement strand
GGAAGAACACCTTAAAACGCAAGGAGCGCGCTGCATGAATTGTGGGGTGCCTTTTTGTCAGTCTAATCACGGGTGTCCAGTCTATAACTTGATCCCAGAATGGAACGATTTGGTATATCATGGCCGTTGGAAGGACGCATTAGACCGCTTGCATGCAACAAACAACTTTCCTGAGTTTACTGGTCGAGTCTGCCCGGCGCCATGCGAAGGAGCCTGCGTGCTAGGCATAAACGAACCGGCTGTTACGATTAAGAACTTGGAAAATGCCATCATAGATAGAGGTTTTGAAGAGGGCTGGGTGGCAGCCTTGCAACCCAAGCTCAGAACCGGCAAGACGATAGCAATTGTAGGCTCCGGCCCAGCCGGGTTAGCTGCTGCCGCTCAACTAAATCAGGCAGGCCACAAAATTACCGTATATGAGAGAGATGATCGCATTGGCGGCCTGTTGATGTATGGCATACCAAACATGAAATTGGACAAACATATTGTGGATAGGCGAGTACAATTATTGCGAGATGAAGGGATACAGTTTCGGGCAAACACCGATATAGGACGCGACATTAAAGCGACCCAGTTATTGGACGAATATGATGCCCTCCTGCTAGCAACTGGTGCCACCAAAGCACGAGATCTCAAGATCCCGGGCAGAGAGGGGAGCGGAGTTCATCTAGCCATGGAATTTCTCACTTACAACACTAAAAGTTTTCTAGATTCTGAACTGGAAGACGGCAATTACATAAGCGCAAAAGATAAAAATGTCATAGTGATTGGGGGAGGAGATACCGGCACCGATTGCATTGCAACTTCCCTAAGGCACGGCTGTAAATCTCTCGTTAATTTTGAGTTGTTCCCCAAGCCACCTGCTGAGCGTTCTCATGACAATCCTTGGCCACTTTGGCCTCGAATTCATAGAATAGACTATGGACATGCGGAATCAGAACAGCGTTTTGGCGAAGACCCACGAAAGTTTTCAATAAGTAGTAAGGAAATCCTTCGAAGCAAGGATGGCAAGTTAGAGGGAATACTCACAGTTGAAGTGGACAGCCAGCTCAGGGAAATACCTGGGTCAGAAAAAAAGTGGGATGCCGAGCTTATTCTTTTGTCAATGGGCTTTCTTCAGCCGGAACACTATATCAATGATCAGTTGGGCCTAGAAATTGATGAGCGCGGAAACTTTATGGCAAATAAAATCGACTATAGGACTAGTATCAAAAATGTATACGCTACGGCAGACTGCCGAAGAGGACAAGACCTGGTCGTTCGCGCAATCAATGAAGGAAGAGAAGTGGCCAAGGCGATTGACATCGATTTAATGGGGGCATCTAATCTCCCTTAACCACGCAGTTGAGCGCAAATGATTAACTTTTTTACCGTTGAGGCTGACGATATTTCCATACCCGTGTCATTGAAACCAGGGATATCCTCCTTATGGCATGCTGCTCCAATGGAAAGCCCATTTTTAATCCCGAAGGTCAAATTTAACAACCATCAACAAGTTTGTTGCTGACCGACTAACCACTCTCCTAACAAATTCGTTTATAATAGTGGTTCTGAGGTAAAAGCATTCTTTCGCTTTGCTGCGTTTCAATCCGAAGAGCTAAATTGATGACTAAAAAAGATTCGGAACAAAGACCAAGTGATCTAACCGAACTTGATGTGTCTGGTCAAGGGCTAAGTGAGTTAGACCTCTCACAATATCCAAAACTTGAGGTTCTTTATTGTGGTGACAATCAACTCAAGCAACTAGACTTATCCCACACTCCAAATTTATACAAGCTCTGGTGTCCGAGGAACCTTCTCACATCCATCGATTTATCTCTTACACGAGATTTGTTCGTGCTTGGGTGCGAGGAGAACCAGATAACGAGACTTGATTTTTCAATCACTCCTCGCCTTCAGTATCTCCTTTGTAATGACAATGAGTTACGAGAGTTGGACCTCACTTGCACGCCACTACTTGTAAATTTGTCTTGCGGGAAAAATCAATTAATGGAGATTCACCTACCAAGCACAAATGAACTAGAAAGTATTTCATGTGCACAAAACTTCTTGACCCAGCTTGACATTTCGAATAAAGATCAACTTCGAGGGCTACTTTGCAGTGTTAATAAATTGCGAGAGCTAGACTTATCAAACAAGCCGCAATTGGAAACTTTATCGTGCTACGAAAACCTTCTAAGTGACATTGATCTTTCTAACAAACCAAAATTAAAGACCCTTCTCTGTGGATATAATCATATTGAGCAGCTCGATCTCTCAAATAAACCATCGCTACGGTCAATTTTCTGCCATGAAAATAAGATAAGTGAGCTGGACCTAACCAACAAACCGAGTTTAGAAGAACTCTGTTGTTTCAATAATAATTTAGAGCATCTAGACTTGTCAGATACACCTAATCTAAAAGAGCTATCCTGCTCCATGAATAAATTAACTGATTTGGATCTATCAAAAACCAAAAAACTGGAAGATCTAGATGTCTCAGGGAATCCCCTTACAGCGCTGGATTTGAGCGGTACTTCAATCGGAAAAAAAATGCACTAAACGAATCTAATTGTGAGGTCAGAGACAAAATACTGCTAATGCATCACTTTATCGTTGGTTTTAACCAAAATAAAGTTCCCTCACCAAATTGTTTCTTTCCTCAACGTCTGATAGAGACCAACCACCCGTTAATAGCCTCATTCCATGTTGCTTGTTGTATAAAAATGGCATCAAAGCGAATTGGAATAGTCCAAGGGTTAAGACCGAGAGAATCACGTGGATCAATGCGATCTTGTTCTCGCCTCGGCATACTGGCACAAAAATACCAAACAGAAAATATGTCCAAGAATAACCTATGTAACAACTGCTCTCCAAACCGGTCTCTTGATGTTTTATTTTTATGGCATCTTGCCTGCCCATAAAAGATGTACCCACAAGAATTGGGGTGAGAGACACTAAAAGAATTAACCAGATATTCAAAATCTAGCCCAACCGAAACGAGAATTGAGGATAATTATTGGTGCCCAAAATCAATCCCTGTTTTCAAAGAACCTGTTATTTATTTCCGCCGAATTATTTATCCGAGTTTTCCAGACTTGACCATTAAAACCACACGGATAATGCGCCTTACTCATGTCTCAGAGCATCAATGGGCTGCAATCGAGACGCCTTAAGGGCTGGGTAATACCCAAAGAACACTCCTATCAGCGCGGAAAATCCGAGACTTATCAGAACCATATGATACTCGATAATTGCGGTATAGTCGGTATACACTTCCAAAATTGTCACCACCGCTAAAGCTAAAAAAATACCTATGGCTCCACCTAAACCACATAGAGTTGTCGCCTCCACTAAAAACTGTCTTAATATGTCAGAGGATTTGGCTCCTACCGCCATACGTAAACCTATCTCCCTAGTCCTCTCGGTCACTGAAACCAGCATTATGTTCATGATACCAATACCTCCAACGAAAAGACTTACCGATGCCACAGCCGTCAATAGACTATTAAAAATCTGCGTCGTTTTTGCCCTTGCTTCATACATCTCCGACAGATTTTTAACAGTAAAGTTGTCATCTTGGTTAGGCCCAATTTTCATTCTAGTGCGCAAGGCATTTATAATGTCTTCTTTCGCAAAATTCATATCATAACCGTCAAGCATTTTAACAGTCACCCAATCAACCGCTTTTGGATTGTATTTTCTAATTCCTTGGATTCTTTTCCGGACCGTTTCAATAGGCATAAAAATCCTGTCATCCAAATCAATCCCGTTAGCACTTTGTCCCTTGGGAGAGACTATTCCAATTATCCGGGCATTAAAGTTATTTATCCTCACTACCTGACCGATGGAGGCACCCTCTCCGAAAAGTTCTGCTCTTACTGTCTCNCCCAAGATTGCTACCTTGGCGGCAGATGCCCACTCTCTTGAACCAAAAGATCGGCCATCGGCTATTTCCCAACTTCTTGCGGCCAAATAACCACTCGCAATACCATCGATATTCGTTCGCCAGTTCATATTACCAAAAACAATCTGCCCACTTCCTCTCAACGTCGCGGCAGCCTCCTCCACACCGGGTANCTGACTCTTAAGATAATCAGCATCAATAGTGGTTAACTTCTTTACTGACCCGGCGCCAGTCGAAGCCCCTCCAGAACGCCTACTGTTGTTAAAAATAATGAAGACACTACCACCAAGATTTTCAAGCTGTCGTTCTATTTGCTCTTGAGCACCGGCGCCAAGGGAAACCATGATAATTACGGCCGAGACACCAATTATAATCCCCAACATCGTCAGCACACTTCGAAGAAGATTGACTGTCAGGGCTGTCAACGCAACAGAGAACAGTTGTAAAATTTTCATTTGAAGCAACCCTAAATAATTCGCACTAAGATTCCGCCCTGATTTGGGATGGTTTTTTCGAAGCATGAGTCGGATCTGAGGGCTTGTCAGAAATGATTTTTCCATCACGGACAACTAGATGACGACTAGCGAATTCTGCAACGTCAGGTTCGTGTGTGACAAGAACAATGGTCTGACCGTCCATATTCAACCTCTGCAGAAGCTCCATTATGTCTCGACCGGTCCTAGTATCCAGAGCACCAGTGGGTTCATCCGCCAGGATGATGGGGGGGTTGTTTACCAACGCTCTTGCTATTGCAACCCGCTGTTGCTGGCCTCCAGAGAGCTGAGATGGCAGATGCTCAGTGCGATCTGCCAAGCCCACTTTATGCAAACAACCCAGGGCTCGATGTTTCCAATGCACCTTATCCAGCCCGGAATAAAATAACGGAAGCATTACATTCTCAACTGCACTCGTTCTGGCCAGCAAGTTAAACTGCTGGAAAACAAACCCAATCATTTTATTTCGCACCTCAGCTAACTTATCAGAAGAGAGATCCGAGACAACCTCTCCATTAATGCTTATGTCTCCAACATTTGGTGAATCAAGACAGCCGAACATATTCATGAGAGTGGACTTACCAGATCCTGATGGTCCCATGACCGCGACAAACTCCCCCCTTATGATATCAAGAGTAACGCCGTCAAGAGCCCATATTCTCTGATCGCCCATGTCGTAGGCTTTCTTCACACCCCGAACTTGGATAATCTTTGCGCGCGTGGTCATGGGCTATTTATTTTGCCTACGAGAAACTCTTACTATTAAACTAGTCCCCGCCGAGAGCTTATCGCTTATCAATTCCGTGTATTCATCATTCGACAGACCGGTATTTACCGAAATGCGACTCGGCGAATCATCTTTTAGTATCCACACCTCACCAAGTGGGCGATCCATATTGGCCTGCTTCCCGCGAGACAGATAATTTCGTTTTGAAATACTAAACCGTTCAAACTGTTCTTGAGATAAAGAGAGTTTAAGTCGATTCGTCAGTTTTTGTCGAATCTGCTCAAGGCGTTTCTCACTTCTCCAATTGCCAACACTGTTCTGTTGATGAGCTTTTATCTCTCCATCAAATTCCTTCATTACTAAATCGACGTTTTGTTTTTGCTGTCCTCGAAGGTCAAGCGCCAAGATAAACTCCTGAAATGGCACTGCAGATCTTCCTGACAACTGACTGGCATTGGCTGGCCTGAAACGAAGCGCTGTATTTGGTACCCTCAAGACATTTTCCTTCTTGCCCAAAATTATGTCGACGTTGGCTGTCATTCCGGGCAGAAGACTTTGATCATCATTCTCCGCGGTTATGATGACTTTGTAAGTAACCACGTTTGAAACAGTAGTCGATGCTTTGCGTATCTGGAAAATCTGTCCCCAGAACTCGCGAGAAGGATAGGCATCAACTTGGAACCGGACTTGTTGACCTCTCCTTAGCTTACCAATATCTGCTTCATCGACGTCAGCCTCGATCTGCATCTGAGCTAGATCTTGAGCTATCTCGAACAGCAGCGGTGCGGAAAGGCTTGCCGCTACCGTCTGACCGATGTCGACCTGACGATTGATAACTATGCCCGATACCGGCGAACGAATCTCAGTCCGCTCCAGATTTAACTGAGCCTGTTCCAATTGAGCCTGGCGCTGAAGTAACTGAGCGTCAGAGGCCCTTATCTGTGCGCGGCTCAGCTCCACATCAGCCTCCGCCATACGAAGCATAGCGAGCTTGTTATCCACTTCCGCTTGGCTTGCCAGTTGACGCCCAAAAAGCTCAGATTGCCGATTATGCTGGTACTCTGCTAATGTCAGCTGAGCAAGCGCCTTATTGAGACCTGCTCCCTGCTGCTCGAGCAATGCTTTTGCCATAGCGAGGTCCGCCTCAGACTGTTGCAATCTGGCCCGAATTGTTCGACTGTCCAACCTTGCTATCAGCTGTCCTTTTTCTACTTCAGAGTTAAAATCAGCTTCGAGTTGGGATATGACACCTGACAGTTCCGAACCCACCTCAACCGTTACCACAGGGGTAATCGTCCCCGAGGCATTAACAATGCTTTCAATAGTACCACTAGTGATTTCCTGGGTTTGATAGAGCAAATTTGGAGAATCACTGTCAGTCCGAGCCAAATAATAATAGGAGATCACCGAGATAATGAGCCCAAGTCCCAATAACGGCATAAGCTTTTTAAGTGACTGAATATTCACGTAATCTTCCAACTAGCCCTAAAAATGCAAACTTGATTTAACTGTGTGGCCTATTCTAACACCTTGGAAAAGCAAGTGAGAGCGTCTGACAATTAAATTGAGAAACTTCTAGATCAACTGCCCTTAAATTTTTTCAAGATCAATTGTCAGAAAGTTTTAATCAAGTCGTCCGTAATTAATCAACATAGTCTCTAAATTCGTAACAGTGGTGAAGCCTTCCGTAAAAAGAGGTCTAAGGTTATGCTTAAGAGTTAACATGAGTCGTTTTGAATTAAATATCTACGTCAATTAAACCTCCTTTATTGGGTACAATGAGTGCTTAATGAATTAAAATGCACTGGTGTATAAAAAACCAAAAGTTTGTTATGACCACTAAAGTTCTTGAAGTTGCATTATTTCCGATCCCCAACATGGTGACTTTCCCGGGCGCCGAAGTGCCGCTTCACATCTTTGAGCCACGGTATAGAACGATGGTCGAAGAATCTGTCGAAAATAAAAGAATGGTGGCCGTCTGCCACACAAAAAAACAGATAAGCGCGGCTAAGGCAGAACAATCCATAACTGATGTGCTCTCCAACAATCAGGCCACTTACTCACCCAAGGATGTGTTCTGTGCGGGTTACTGTAGCATCTCAGACAAAACTGTCGACGGTAGGATTTATCTGACCATCAAAATGCTGCATCGAGTGAGACTTGGGCAAGAAATACAAACCCTTCCCTATAGGATAGCCAACTGCACCATAATGAAGGATGAAATCGCCGATTCCGCCCTTTTGGGGGAATACCAATCGAAGATCGTAAGCTCGATCTATGAATTAATCAAAAAGAAAGCTCCAACCGAAGTTGCTAAGTTTGACACAGATGAGTGGTTGTCGTTAGATCCTTCAGAGTTTTCGTTTAGCGTTTTTCAAGTGTTGCGGTTTGAACCTGAGCTTATGCAGAATATGTTAGAAATGACTGATCCCGAGGCGCGGTTAAAGCTGATCTCAAAAACCCTCTCGGTTGGCTGAACTCGCCCGGCGCCTGGCGTGACGAACCGAGAGATTAACCCATTCTCATAAACACGTGTAAGCCTCCGCAAGCGCTGTTTTCTCTCATGCACGAGTTCTGTACTTCTTATAAACTCGAGGATTGTTAAAGCAAACTAGAATTTCGCAAGCAGAAAGATTAATTTTCCGCACAGCTAAAGGCTGGTAGTATAACGGGAAATAGATTTGAGAGAGCACCGCATCCAACAGAAAATATCCTGACCAAATTAGGATTAACCAAGGAGACTTGAATAGATATGAACAGACTGCCGCTAGCTTTTATAAAAACGAACACACCAACTATTTTTGCCATAGTTTCAGCACTGGCGATAGCGGCTTGCTCACCCGAAGCAACCTCTCCCTCCAGCGATCTAGCAGTGCCAATACCAAGCACCATNAACGACATTTTGTCTCAACAACATCGGGCGCAAGACCATGTCGAGAGAGACAAATATCGCAATCCCGGTGCGACACTCGAGTTTTTTGGGATCAAAAACAATATGGACATAATCGAAATCAACCCCGGACGAGGTTATTATTTAGAAATTTTAGCGCCGCTTGTTTCGGGCAAATATATCGTAGCTGGTAACTATGATTTAGAAGCCGAGAACAACTATGTTAGGCGGAGTACAAAGGTACTTTATGACAAACTTGAAAGTTCTGAAATCTATAGCGATGTCGAGATCGCTCACTTTGATAAGAGTACATTAGATGTCGCAACAAGCAGTGTGGATGCTGTACTAACTTTTAGGAACATCCATAGTTTTGCGGGCGATGGCGGTGCCAAGAGGTCCTTCAAGCTCTTTTTTGATGCGCTAAAGCCTGGAGGAATTCTGGGCGTAGTGCAGCATAGGTCGGCGGATATGCCAGAGAATGCATACCTTGACTCACTCCCCACAACCCAACTTGAAAAGACTGGGTATATGCCAGAAGACTATGTTATTTCGCTTGCTGAGTCAGAAGGGTTTGGTCTTGAGGCAAAATCTGAAATCAATGCAAATATACTTGACTCTGGAAATCATCCAAAGGGGGTTTGGACTCTTCCACCGAGTCTCAGCTTGGGCGACGAAAATAAAGACGAATATTTACGAATAGGGGAAAGTGACCGAATGACTCTTCGGTTCAGAAANCCAAAGGGCTAGGCGCAGATTTGCAAAAAAGTTCTATTAAACAAAGAAAAANANGCTTAGGATTTTTAAAGCGTTTCTGAATCTGACAAATTTAGGTGGGGTTGCTCTCTGTGCACTATTTAGTCTATAACTTTACGCACGAATTTATTATTCTGCCGCACAGAGCGTTTCTGCCTCAGGGCCGCCGATTCGANTAACAGAGCAGATTAGTGCATCTGGTTGATAAGCAAGACTAAATAATTTTGGAAAAATAAGATTACCTAAGAAAAGGGCGATCACTCGACATTAACTCAACAACGATGAGGCAAAGTCATGCTTAAACTGGTGTCAATGCAATCACAAAAATTCGCTCTCGTTCCACTGCTCATACTCCTGATAACTTTGTTTGCGAGCTTTGAAAGCAATCTCAAAGTCGAATCGAATGGTAAGAAAACAAATATTATCTTCATTCTCACCGATGATCAGCGGTACGATGAGTTAGGCATCATGAATCCTTTAATCCAGACACCAAACATGGATAGGATGGCAGAAGAAGGAGTTCATTTTAAAAATGCGTTTGTGACCACATCACTCTGTTCGCCCAGCCGAGCCTCTATTTTGACAGGACAGTACATGCATAATCATGGCGTGGTTGATAACAATGAGCCACCCTATAGTGGCTTAATTTTTTTTCCGCAATACTTGAACGAGTCAGGTTACAATACGGCGTTCATTGGAAAATGGCATATTGGAGGAGGGAATGAATCTGCGGGCAAACGCAGGGACAGTCCCCAACCCGGCTTCGATCATTGGGTAAGCTTTGCAGGTCAAGGCGACTACTATCCGACGGATGGAAGCGTTTTGAATATTAATGGAGAGATTGTAAAACAGAAGGGCTACATCACTGATGAGTTGA
This sequence comes from Porticoccaceae bacterium, assembly GCA_002692165.1. Classification (GTDB taxonomy): domain Bacteria; phylum Pseudomonadota; class Gammaproteobacteria; order Pseudomonadales; family Porticoccaceae; genus TMED48. Next base: position 3,404 of record NZJL01000005.1, on the reverse strand, counting down.
CCGATTATGCCCTCGATTGGCTAGGTAGGCGTCAAATGTCGGCTGAAAGCAAAGAAAGGCCATTCTTTCTATATCTTTCGCACAAGGCGGTACACTCCCGNTTTCACCCCGCAGAACGACACGCTGAGCAATATAAAGATAAGGTTGTACCGCCCCCCAAAAGTCAAGCTGACAGCCCAGAGAACTATAAGGGTAAACCAATGTGGGTCAAGAATCAGCGAAATAGTTGGCACGGAGTCGATTTTCCATACCAATCCGGATTGAATATACAAGAATATAAAATGGGGTATCACAGAACCATCTCAGCGGTTGATGATAGCTTGGGGCGCCTTATGTCATGGCTGGAGAACAACGGCCATTCTGAAAATACGATCGTCATACTGATGGGAGACAACGGCTTTATGTTTGGCGAACACGGACTAATAGACAAGCGGAACGCTTATGAAGAATCAATGCGAATCCCTCTCCTTGCCTGGGGCAAACCCATTGNAACAAGTCATGTTGTNGAGGAAATTGCCGCTAATATTGATATTGCCCCCACCATGCTNGACATCGCTGGCCTAGAGTTACCTGAACAATTTGAGGGACAAAGCTTGTACCCACTNGCTCGCAATGAGGATGTCGAGGACTGGAGAAGTGAGCTTCTCTACGAATACTATTGGGAGTACAATTTTCCTCACACCCCAACAACATTTGCTATCCGAACCGATAATTTCAAGTACATTACTTACCATGGGCTCTGGGATCTGGATGAGCTGTATGACATGCAAAATGATCCCAAAGAGATGAAGAATCTAATTCATGATAAACACTACGCCGACACTGTTGTAGATATGCGGACAAGATTATATGACCGGCTCTCCAGCGCGCGAAACGGATTAGCAGTTCCGTTCACTAAGAAAACCGATGATGAAAATTTACTTCGTCATTCGGAGGGATCCAAGTCGGCCGGTTTTCCGAGTGAATGGCTAAGGAATTAAACGTATATCTAATTTCATTTTTAACAACATCTACCCTAGAATTTTATGAAAGTTAACGTCAATAAAACCATGAAAGACTACTTAGTATTGCGGGCAAAAATCAAGTCTGATTATGGCAATCTCAGTAAGAGACTTCAGCAAATAGCGAGGTTTGCTTTGGATCATCCTACCGAAATGTCAATGGAGACAGTGGCAATCATTTCAAAAAAAGCGGCCGTTCAACCTTCCGCGATGATTCGTTTTGCCGCACACTTTGGATACTCTGGTTTTAGCGAAATGCAGAGAGTGTTTCAAGCTTATGTGACCAACAGATCAGCAAATCACTCCGAACGTATCCGACGAATCTTTGACAACAAAGCGGGAAATGTCAGTTGGANCAATGCCGAGTTGCTGCAGAAGCTTTGCACCACTAATATCTTGTCCTTGGAGAGCTTGAGCGAGAATATCGACCCCGATGCACTAAACCATGCCATCGAAATCCTCGCAGATGCGGAACGTGTATACCTTATCGGCGCACGCAAATCCTTTGCAGTGGCTGCTTACCTTGCTTACACACTAAATCATAGTGGAATAAAAGCCTATTTATTAAACGGTCTAGGCGGGATGTTAATGGAGCAAACTAAAACAATCGCGAAAAATGATGCTCTTATTGCCATAACCTATCTTGTGACCGCGGAAGGCACCCTGCATCCTGAGCAGGAAGAAACTAGCTTGGTGATGACGGCAACAAAAAAAATCGGTGCAAAATCTATCCTGATCACTGATAGCCTTCTGAGTCCAATGACGAAAGATGCCACGGTCTGTATTCAGGCGCATGACGCAGAAACGTTAGCTTTTCGCTCCCTGACAACCGCCATGTGTGTTTCTCAAACAATAGCTACTGCACTGCTTGATGGGGCGAAAACCTAATTTTCTCACTCCTGGGATCAACCCTATCACCCCATGGCTGACAATCCCATGAAGATCTTCATCAAATCACCTTTTCCCCGATATTGATTCAGTATGGGCATCTGCTAAATCTCGTAACGAGCGGAGAACATTTGGATGTTTTGCGGAAACATCATATCTTTCACCGGGATCGGAATCTACGTTAAACAAAAGTGGTGGGGTATGAAATCTTATAGATTTTTTGTCCNTGGCCCAATTACTAAAGTCGGGACCCGAGATAACATTTCTGCCATCATCCGGCACCCCAAAAGAGCCTTTTGATCTAAAGTGCAACTTAAATGACTGATGACGAATCGCATACAACTTCTGCCGCAGTTTTTGAGGCGTGGCATCACTCTCGCTTGAGGCAGCNAGATTAGCATTGGACGTGTTTTCCGGNGGNATAATATCTATTTCTCCTCGGTAGAAATGTACGGTTTCTCGAGGACTTACTTTCCCTTGAGTTAGGCTTTGTGCCAAATTAACCCCATCAATGGTTCGATCATCAGGTAAACCAGCATCTGCAAAAAATGCGATGGTTGGCAGAAGATCAAGAGTTGAACCTATACCTGTCTGAACACCCGGCATAACATGGCCCGGCCACCAGAAGAGTCCCGGCACTCTCATTCCACCTTCGTATGTGCTTCCCTTACCTCCCCGCAGGACACCAGCACTGCCACCAAACTCCATCATTCCAATCCATGGCCCATTGTCTGAAGTAAATATAATCAGTGTGTCATTATCCAAGCCAAGACGCTCGAGGCTTTGCATGATTTGACCGGTACTATGATCCAACTCTTCAATCACATCAGCATAGTAGCCACCTGAATTTTTCCCCCAGAAATTTTCTCCTGCAAACAAAGGAATGTGGGGAAAGCTGTGGGCAAGATAAAGGAAGAAAGGTTGTCCTCTTTTATTCTCAATAAACGTTATAGCTCTTTCAGTATACCTCTGCGTAAGAGTCCATTGGTTTGCTGGCCGCTCAATAACATCTTCATTAGCCATTAATGGTACATCCCAATGATCTATCGTAGCGCCCNCGCGCATAAGCTCCATTTTTACCAACGAAGGGTCCTTGTCTCTCTGCGATTTCCAAGGTGTGATGAGTCCTCCGGGCGCATCCATATCATTGGAATAAGGTATACCATAATAGCTGTCAAAACCCTGGGATGTGGGCAAAAATTGCGGCAAGTGGCCTAGGTGCCATTTTCCAATCGCGGCCGTTGCATACCCTACTGACTTGAGAATTTCCGCGATAGTCACTTCACTTGGTTGTAACCCATTAGTTGAATCTCCGAAGAATACTTGTCTTTCGCGATCCTCTCTTAAATCAAGCCTAACAGGGAGTCGTCCAGTAAGGATGGCTGCCCGGCTTGGGGTGCAGATAGGTGAGGCAACGTAAAAATTTGTCCATTTTTGACCCTCTCGAGCCATTCGTTCAAAGTTGGGTGTGCGGGCTGTCGGGTTCCCATAAGGACTAATATCACCATAACCCAT
>NZJL01000004.1 GCA_002692165.1 Porticoccaceae bacterium | reverse complement strand
GGTTGCAAGCTCAGCGCCATCACATGGAATTAAAAAACAGCCACTCTTACAAAATAGTCCCAATTGACAAAAGAACTAGCGGCGAAATCAGTTCTGGAGGGGCTGCAGTTCTCGATTCAGCATTCAAGTCGGCAAAGAGAAATCATCCTCAAAAGCCCCTTGATTTAAGCGTGAGTTTTGATTGGAGACATTTTGTTACCGAACTCGACTGCAGCGGACAAGACTTAAAGCAATTAGACTTGTCACCTTATCCGAACCTTAACGAGCTTTGGTGCGAGTTTAACGAGCTCTCAACCATTGACTTATCCCCGACGCCAAAGCTCAAAGTACTGTATTGCGACCACAANGAACTTANNGACATAGATCTTTCATGCACTCCATATTTAAAATGGCTCGACTGCCGATCAAATAAACTGTCTCGTCTCGATTTATCACATACGCCCGCATTATGCGAGCTGAGATGTGATGATAATAAACTCACAGAACTAGATGTTTCCCGTACTCCTGACATGATTAGTCTCTACTGTTCAGGCAACCATCTGAGAGGAATTGATCTTCCCCAACTCCCCAAACTAAAAGTACTTTATTGCCAGGAGAATCAGATCACTGAACTGGATATTTCGATGACGCCTGAACTGAAGTGGTTGCATTGCTGGGGCGAGAGACGAGAAAAAATAGCGAGTTGAGTAACAGCATGAGCTGGCCGAGAATTTAAAAACTTCCAGGACCACCTCGCTGTTCACTGATGCTTATGCTTTCAGCCACATACTGCTCTGAATGCAGTCTCTTATATTCCCGCGGACTAACCCCGTATTTGTTTCGGAATACCCTGCTAAAGTGGGCTGATCCATTAAAACCCCAACGAAAGCAAATTTCTGATATCGACAACTGATTGTGCAAAGGACTCACCAGGTCAGCCTTGCTTCTCTCCAGTCGACGATTACGAAGATAATGACTAAAAGTCGTGCCAGCCGCGGTAAATAATTTTTGCAGGTATCTCGTGGAGACCCCATGATCAGAGGCAACTGACTTCAAGTTAATATCAGGTTCACTTAACATCGTTTCTACCGCCTGACAGATGCTGTGAAGATGAGATGCTTTTGCCCCGGCAATCCCTCCTAGACCAAAAGCAGCTTTTTCCTCTCCCAAACAACTAATCAATAGCTCCGTGACTGCCAACTCAACTGGTCGCAAATCGGCTGATGTCATTTCATCCAGTGTCTTTGCAGTGGCGCATAATAACTCAGAGAACACATACGCCAAACCAGATTTCGCGTGGAGAGAGCCAATTTTCATGGACGACGGTGAGAGAACTCGAGCACTCAAGGTTAATCGAGGAATGCGAATATGAAGCATCTGAAAACTCTCATTAAAGCGCATTGTTGCCTCTGCCCGACAAGGTCCATATGCAATATCCCCGGGATGCAGGTCCTCAAATCCAGTCTCACTATGCAGCTGGGCCTTTCCTTGAATTATGACTACCAACCAGATAGCGTCGCTCTGTTCCAAATATTTACCTGAGATTTGATGAGCTGACGCGCTTACCAATGCGAACTCCATCCCCAACGGAGATTCATGAAATGATACTGAACCCTGAAAATCCTCGACTGAAGGCAAATCATTTACAGGGAGTCCCAGACGACTCATTAGGTCTTTCCAAGCCAAGGCTCTGTCTGGCAGAGGAAAGTCTTGCAAACTTGAGTGCCATGCATTTTGATCTGAGTATGAGTTCATATTCTTATTTAATTTTTTAGACTCGCGTCGAACGTTATTCTCTTTAAATGGTTGGATATTTAGCCTTATCAGGCAATCCCGAGCGAGCTGTAATAGCCTCTCCCATCTGCTGCGCATCTGCCCACAGTTTATCTTCGTCAACGGTTGTGCAAATCCCGTTTTCAACAACTAGTTTCCCGTCAACCATGACTGAGTGAACTCCTCGCCCGTCCGCGGACCAAACAAGCTGATTCATGACATTTAAGAGTGGGCGCCACTCAGGTCGATCAGTGTCGTGAAGAACTATATCCGCTTTCTTGCCTGGCTCCAGGGTTCCAATCTGGTCTTCCATTAACATAGTCCGCGAGCCATCGATTGTAGCCATCTCGAAAGCTTTCTCAGCGGGAAACATCTGGGGATCCTGTCTTGCGTCTTTAAAAAGGCCAGCGACTAGATAAGCCGCTCTCATCAAATCTGAGTAATTTGAAGCGTTATTCCCGTCGGTGCCTAATGATACATTGACGCCTTTTTGAACCATTTCAGGAAATTTTCCCACTTGGGTAATACCATATGACACCTTTAGCGCAGTCGTGGGACAATGCGCAACGCTGGAGCCTGTCTCTGCCAGAATATCTATCTCTTCATCGTTTAAACGAACACAATGAGTCAGCGCACACTTACTATCAAGTACACCGATATCTGCAAGGTGAACTATTGGCCTTTGGCCGAATTCAGCAGCAAATCCCTCGGGGTCCATTTCAGCCGGCGACATATGAAAACTCATACCAACATTATATTCATCGGAAAAAGTCTTAGCTGCCTTCCATAAAGGGTCGCTGCAGGTCGTATGCCCAACAACAATACTCCAAGCGGATAACAGTGCTTTTTTATCGTTGTATTTTTCCAGTTGCAGCTGAAGATTCCCAATGGCTGTATCAGTCGACTGCCTGTAAACTGAAGGCTCCGGTGGAAGGTCCCATATCCACTTTCCCACTCTTCCTCTAATCCCCACCTGACTTAGTTCGTCAAAAACATCATCGAGATGNAAAATCGTNCCNGCNTCNANGAAACANGTCGTTCCGCTTCGGAGCATCTCCACAGCAGCAAGTTTGGCCGAANCGATTTCNTCTTCTGGTCTTTGCACGGAGTATAAGGTGCATAACCAAACAAAGACATTCTCAACAAAAGGGGTGTCGTCTGGCACATAACCCCTCGTTATTGGCTCTCCCGTGATATGGATATGCGTATTGATCATTCCTGGTGTGGCAACAAAGCGGTCTCCACCTATTCTTCTCTTAGGATCATACCTACATTCCAGATCGGCAGTTTTGCCAACGTCGATTATTTTATCGCCATCAATTGCCAATGACCCTCTGTGGATTATGTCGCGAGTTTCATTCATTGTAACCACGTACCACGCATCGACAAGCGTGTCGATTTTTTTTGGCCCTTCAGACTTCATATTNGAACTCCTCTATCTACGAATCTTTTGTTCCTACAAATACCATGTTAAACCCTATAGGTTCNACTACTCGAATTCTCTCCAAACCCCTATCCTTCAACCAGGAATGCATCTGCTCAAAAGTAACCACACCGCCATTAAGCGTATTAGCAAGCATGGTCATCCCCATCTGCACGCCAAACGCATTCATCTTCCGTTCATTATCGGAAAAATAATCAGCAACGATCAACTGCCCTCCTCGCCTCAATGCGTTCACGGCTTTTCCAATCAAGCTTTGGGCTAATTCTGGTCCCTCTGTGCGGCAGATGTGGCCCAGAAATACAATGTCAAAATGATTGCTTTTAAAACTTAAATCGTGAAAATTTCCGGCACAAAAATCACTTCTTTGTAACAGATTTCGTTGGATAAGTTTTTCCTTTGTAAGACCAATAATTTCTGGAAAGTCATTTAGAACTGCTGTGGAACCGGGCGATTGTTCCATGAAAGCGATAGACCACGGTCCACACCCAGCTCCCAAATCCAGCACTCTCAACCCCGACAAACGTTGCCAACCAAGCTTATATCCAAGGCGAGTTGCTACGCGATGTTGTGTAGGAAAGGTTGCTTTAACAAGGGGACCATATACGCCCGCTATGTCATTCTCAATTGGGGACTTGACTTCCCCAGAGCGAATGGTCTCAGCCAAGTTAATCCAATTCTCTAGAGGGCCCGGTGAGACGCGAACCAACGACGCCATAGATGCTGGTCCATCACTACATAGATATCTCTCCGCTGTCTCTGTTAGCTCGTAATGACCATCAACCTGATCAAGAAATGAGAGTGTAGTCATGCAATCCAAAAGGAGTTCCAAGTGTTTCAGCGAAAGCTGCAGTTCATTAGCTATTTGGGATGCTGTTCTTGTTTCACCGGGTCGAAAAGCATCGAAAATACCCAGATCAACAGCGGCCACTAACATCCAATAAATATTTCCAGCGGTAATTGCAGACCAAACGGGGCCAGAAGGCGGCGGCTTGAAGTCCCTCCACGGCCTTCCTTTATGAGCCATCGTATGAGTTTTCTTCAGTTCCGGATAGGGTGAATCGCTTGCCATGAGATTAAGGTTCCAGAATAATTTTACCGAAAAAGTTACCACTCGACAGTTTGTCTTGTGCCGCTTTGCCCTCGGAAAGGTGGAATACAGAGTCAGCAACTGACTCAAACTCGCCTTCGCAATAAGACTTCCATGCTGGAGCAAATTCCTCGTGCCGCCAAGGATCCGAACCAAGCAACTGAAGGCCCATATGATACATATAGCCGAGGTTTGGAATAACCGGCGAGTTGCCCGATGTGCCTCCACAGTTAACTAACCGCCCTCGAGGAGCCAAAGCAAACATTGAACTCGCCCAAAGTGCCTCGCCTACGTGGTCAAAAACAACATTAACACCGCGCCCATCAGTGCGCTCTTTTGCCCACTTGGCGAGATCCGTCTCCCTGTTATTACAAGCGAAATCAGCGCCNATTTCGATAGCTTTTTGACATTTNTCCTCGCTTCCAGCCGTNGCCAAAACANGTGCTCCCGCCTGTTTAGCCAATTGAATTCCNGCCATNGAGACGCCGCTTCCTGCGGCATGAATCATCACGGACTCTCCTGACCTCAAAGCAGCCACGTCGAANAAAGCATGATGAGCAGTCATCCAAGCNGTGGGAAACATTGCCGCTTGATGCCAAGGCATCTCGTCCGGTATTAAATGAAGATGAGTTTCGGGAGCCAAGCATTTCTCCGCATATCCACCATCAGTGTTCGCTCCGATAATACCCAACTCCCCATACAAATCTCCTCGACCACTAAGTGAAGAATCTTCTGGAACAGATGCGAGGGATGGATCGATAACNACCCTATCACCTTCACTCACACGCGTAACATCTTTACCCAATTCAGTGACAGTACCGACCACATCCATCCCAGATATATGCGGCAACGAAAAGCCCGGCATCGTAAACCATCCATTTCTCTGCAGAGTATCAAGGTGGTTAATCGTCGAAGCAGCCACCTGCACCACTACATCAGATGACCCTGGCATTGGATCAGCTACATCTTTATATTCTAGGACATCAGTCGCCTGAGTTTCATAAATCAGTGCTTTCAATTCGCTCTCCCATCAATTGATTTTAAATTTCGAGAATGGACCAACTTTTTAGTCAGAAGGGTTTCCACCCCATGATTCTCGAGCCTTTGTGTAAACACCTTGATCATAGGAAAACTCTACTACGTTTCCCTCCGGATCTCGAACAAAACAAATGTATCCGATTCGTTTGGGCATTTTGACTGGCCCTAGCATCAGGCAGTTCGACTCGCCCGCCCTCTTAGCGACCGCATCGACTGCAGCTTTGTTTGGCATTTCTATACCAATATGAGCAAACGGCCCTAAAGGGTGATGCGTGGCAGGCGCAAAAGGATCATGTCCTTCAAAAAATTGCATCAACACAAGCACAAATGGTTGGTCGTGTTGAGTCTTGTCGCCCAACCAAGCTCCATAACCGCTTTCGTCTTTCTCTTTAAAAAGCAATGAAAAGTGAGTGAATTCCTCATACCAATCAATCATCTTGTCAATATCTTTGCAATGAAGAGCAACGTGCGTCCATGTCGGCTTAGGAACATGGAATGAGTGATTCGCGGTAAAATCTTCAGCTTCTTTTTCGATATTCATGTGTTTTTCCTCGAGTTTTATTTTTGTGGAGCCAAATCTTAAAACATACCCGTCTGCATTAAAAAGGAAAGGCCGTCCCAATAGTCAGATCTCTCCCTGATAAGTCCATCGGAGATTGTTATCATCATGACACCCTGCATTCGAATAGGATGCTCATCTACCGAACAAGTCATATCATAGGCTAAGGCCACCTTTTCCGCCTCGGCAATAATATTTGAGGTGGAGTAACGAAGATCTTTAAACTTGGCAAGAAATGGCTTAAGCCTCTGAATATAAGCTGTTTTTCCCTTGATACTCTCGCCAAATACTCCCATCTGATTGTTTTCAAAATCATCCGTTACATGATTTGCCACAACAATAGGATCCCCTGATGAAAAGGATCTGAGATAACTCGTTGATATATCAGCTGACATCATTTCTGTTGGTCTCAATTTCTCGGAGGCGTGTTTTTAAAACTTTTCCATAGTTATTCTTAGGTAATTCCGTCACCACCCTGTAATGTTTAGGCCTCTTAAAACGAGCAATATTGTCGATGCAAAATTGATCTAGGCCAGCAGCGTCTAGCTCCACTCCGCGCGCAAGAACCAAATAAGCAACAACCGCTTCACCCCACTCCGGATCTGGCTTGCCGATTACCGAGACCTCGGAAACGTCGGCATGCGCAACCAATAATTCCTCGAGTTCTCTCGGATAGATATTGGTACCTCCTGAAATAATGAGATCGTTTGATCTCCCTTGCAGAGTCAAAAACCCATCCTCGTCGAAGAATCCGTTGTCTCCTGTGTAAAGCCAACCATCCCTCAACGTTTGTTCAGAAGCATAATCATTGTTCCAATAACCTGACATCACCGTGTCTCCCCGAACAATTATTTCGCCCGTCTCACCAACCTCAAGCTCCGCCCCGGATTGGTTCACCACCTTCACTTCAACTGCGCTCTGTGGGGTCCCCACAGACATCATTCGACTTTCCCAACGCGGATGGGTATTTTCTGCATGTATTCGCTCATTCATCGAAGTGATCGTCATTGGCGTTTCGCCTTGCCCATAGAGTTGAGAGAATTTGGCGCCAAATCTTTTTAGTCCAGCTTTGAGATCATCCAAATACATGGGTCCACCGCCATATATAATGGTTTTGAGGTTATCAGTGTCCGCTCGGATTTTAGACTCGACAAGCCACTTGATCATTGTGGGAGCAGCAAAAAAAACCACATTTGGCCAGCTCGTTATGAGTTTAAAAACCTCTTGAACATCGAAACCACCGCTTTCAGGAAATACGTTGACTCTTCCCTGCATTATGTGCGCTAGACTGTAGAGACCCGAACCATGACTCATAGGCGCCACATGGAGGATCGCTTTCGAAACACCCTCGCAATCTACATCTGTAAAGTAACAGTGACACATTGCCAGTAAATTTCTATGGGTCAAAGCAGCTCCTTTCGGTTGGCCCGTAGTCCCGCTCGTATAAAAAATCCAAGCAATCATGTCGCCATGACGAGACGCTATCTGCACTTCCTCGCACTCAAATAGTTCATCGTAGGTCGGTGTTCCTATCTTGATTACTTTCTCAAGATCTGGCCCATCAATAGATTTAGATGAGAACGAAAGATCATCAGACAAAAAACACAATCTGGCACCCGAATCCCTCAAAATATAAGAATACTCATTCGCATGTAGTTTTGCATTTATTGGGACAATAATTAGGCCCGCGTGCCAACAACCGTAGATAATTTCAAGATATTCAGGCACGTTTTTCGCAATTATCGCAACGCGATCACCAGCAGCAAGATTTAACGTTTCTAACAGTGTTCCTGCTAATTTAGCAGCCCTCGAAGATAGTTGACCATATGTTGCTATCGCTTTGCTGCCAAGAGCCAAAGCATACGAATCATGATACATTCGGCCTGACCGCTGAAGAAAATTAGCAATATTCATGTTCAAGAGCAGGCTGATAGCAAGGACGCAATGCGCCCATCGTTGACCAATTGATGAGCTGGCGTCGCATTATTCGCGCGTAAAGTTGTCGGGAACCTTCGGGTCTTCTCCGCCTTTTGTCCACAGAACTATCTCGTTGCCCCATGGATCTCTAAAGGCGTCGTTAAAACCATTAAATTCCTGCCAGAAATGGTGCCTCCACAACTCTTCCGCTCCGAGCTTCACCGCAGTCTTCATAATACGATCAGCCGAATCATCTGGGCTGACTAAAACAAACACACGAGGTTTCCGACCCTCGGTGCTTGGCATCCGCGGATCTACCCCCGATGGATCAGGGTGAGGGCGCGCGTTTTTTGTATTATGAATTCCCAAATGAAGGTTTCCTATTTCGCTCTGGCTGCCGTCAGGGTTCAAAAAGTTTTGCCCCGGAACCATACGATGAAACTGCCCATGAGGACGCGGATCATTCTCCCAACCAAAAACTTCTGCATAAAATTCCCCCGCTGCAGCCGGGTCATCCGATGCTAAGTCAACAAAAATTAATGTATTTGGATATGACATATCATTTCTCCTGATTTGTGTTAAACAACTCCTACTGTCACTCAATGACATTTACCCTAAAGGCTTACCCATTCCCCCGCCGCCAGGAGTGATCATGGTCACCAAGTCATTAGCCGACATTGTGGTCTTTTTGGCACCAAGTTTTGCTTCTCCGTTGATGAGGAACCGGCCGGGAGCACCTTTTTGTCCCCCGTTATATCCCTCCGGTCCCAATTTCAGTCTACTGGGTATGGCGTTGAGTGCCCATTCCTTGCCAGAGCGCATGCGAAAACCAATAGTTTGTCCATCTCCGCCGACATATTTGCCTCTACCGCCACTCCCTAGCACCAATTCTTTTTGAGTAAACTCAATAGGTATAGATGCCTCCAAAACCTCAATCGGCACAACAGAAACACCGGTCGGGTAACAGGTTGCAGATAATCCATCCTTTCCAAATCTTGCGCCCATACCACCAGAATAATTAAACATTGAACTCGTAAATGGATCGCCATTTGCGTCAAGACCCTGCACCTGAATGGTCCATACAGCACCCGAGCTTTCAGCAAGGATTTTTTCAGGGACCACTTGTCCCAGCGCTTTAAGTATGGGGAACGGCACGAACATTCCCACCACATGGCGAGCATTTAAGGGCGAGGGATACTTTGCGTTGACAATGCAATCATCTGGAAACTTAAGTTTAATAGGAGCCAAGCTACCGGCGTTATTGGGCAATTCGGGATTCAGAATACTCCTGATAGTAAAAGTAGCATAGGCATGTGTGTAGGCTTCCACAACATTTATGCCCAGCGGACTGGGCTCAGAGCTACCTTCAAAATCAATAATAATTTCACCCAGCTTATTATCGATCGACACTTTCGTTCGCAATCTTATGACGTCTCCACCTGGAACGTCAAATGCCGACTCACCGATATAATCTCCCGCTGGTAGATCCTTAATTGCCTCTCTT
>NZJL01000112.1 GCA_002692165.1 Porticoccaceae bacterium | reverse complement strand
GTTTAACTTTTCAGAACACGGGCTCCTGGGCGCAAATCTATCTCCGAGGCGTTGGCTCTCGTATCACGCAAGCCGGGCTAGACCCGGGTGTTGCGGTCTATGTAGATGACCGCTACGTCGCCCGAGGAACGGGGGTCATGTTCGGAATGGCTGATGTCAACAGAATTGAAGTTTTAAAGGGTCCTCAAGGTGTGCTATTTGGGCGGAACTCTACAGGAGGAGCCATACGAATTATAAGCAATGAAGTGTCAGATGAGCTAGAGGGTAACATAACAATGAGTCTCGGCGACTATGATTATAAAAAGATGGCCGGAACGTTAAACATGCCGATCGCTGATAACTTCGCAATACGAGCAACGTTTCAATCACAAGACCGAGAAGCATTTAAAAAGAACATTGTTCCTGGCGGGTATGATTATGATGACCTCGATCAGACTGTAGCAAGAATTCGAGCCAAGTGGACGATAAGTGATGACACCAGCCTCGAAATTTCGCACCTACTTGCCACGCAACATGATCAATCAAATGCCGGTGCTGTTAGCGCTGATTCTGGTAACTCGAGGGGATTAGCTTTTGGGGGAATTACAACGACTCAAAGAAATCAGATTGCCAGCTCCACAACAGCTGTCGAACTCAACCCAGACGGACCAAAACACTATATGGACAGCACCGGAATCCGCCTAGAAACAGTGTTTGGAGGAAATTCTGTAGTGCTGTACGCCACGGATTCGATGAACGACGAACGACGATTTGGCGATTATGACGCAACGTCATTTAACGATATTGAAGTGGCTATGACAGAAAATATGTCCGATGAAACAAGTGCTGGACTTGAGATAACTTCAAATAACGACGGCCCTTTGAACTGGATCGCTGGAGTCAACTACTTTGACCAGACCGTGGACTATGACTTTGACATTCGACTTGGAACTATAGGCGGAGGGCAAACGCCAGCATCAACAGCTTGGTCTCACTACAATCTTGAAACATACGGTATTTTTGCTTCAGTTGACTATGAGGTTTCGGATAGATTGACGCTGACCGTCGGGGGCCGATATACCAAGGAAGAAAAAGATGTGTTGACCCGATGTTCACAATTTCCTGGATTCGCGCAAAATCAGAGGCTATGTCTTGGCGCCGCAGCAAAGCCTTTTTTCTTGGCAGAGGACTACACCTCTTTTGATCCTAAAGTTACATTGACTTACAACCTTGAAAACAACGGCATCGTCTATGCAACCTTTGCTACCGGATTCAAGAGCGGCGGTTTCAATCAGCCTGCAAACCGTGGTTCAGTTCCGCTAAGGCCCGAGGAAATCGAGATGATTGAACTTGGCTATAAGACGGAACTTTCTGATAACTTGAGACTAACGAGTGCGTTCTTCATTTATGACTACACCGATCTTCAGGTTACCAGAGCCGCCTCAGGTGGTGGCACTGTAACCACTGAAAACGCAACCGATAGCGATGTTATGGGACTCGATTTTGACGTTACTTGGTTAGCATCTGACAATCTGATGGTACGTTTAGGCGTTGAATTTTTAGACACGGAATATACCGATTATCCAACAGCCGCTAGGGTTGCCAACACGATCTTGCAGGATAATCCCGATGCTATTGGATATGGTTACCTCTACTTCAATGCTGAAGGGGAATCCCTTTTGAGAGCTGCTGACTTGTCTTGGTTTATGGCTCTTGACTATCAATCCGGGCCCATGTCGATGAACATCAACTACTCTTGGACAGATGAATATGAATTCGACTTTGTGCAGCATCCGGCCTCTGATTCGCTGCGACAGAAAGCACATGGAATTCTTAATGCCAGAGCCACGTATGACGCTGGCAATGGCATGAGCATCGCTGTTTGGGGGAAAAATATAGCCGACGAAGTATATTTAAATGATTCCGTCATGGGCGGGACCAACCAGCGAATCAACTATGCTCATCCAAGAACCTGGGGCGTTGATCTTTCCTATGATTTCTAACCAGGATCCTCACCAAAAACAATTGGTAGAGGGATGAGAGTAAAAGTAGCGATTTTGGTATTTGGGTTATCGCTTTCAAATCAAGGATGGGCAGGAGATTANTCTCCTGCCCTTTCTTCTTACCCCAAAAATGTTTACTGGGGTGACACCCATCTCCATACCCGAAACTCCCCTGATGCTTACACGTATGGCAATCAGAATTTGTCGCCTGCCGACGCCTACCGTTACGCACAAGGCGAAGAGTATACAGCGCACAATGGGATGCGAATAAGGATTAAAACCCCCCTCGATTTCCTCGTAGTTGCAGATCATGCCGAGTATCTCAGCGGTTTTCACCGTTTCGGCATTGGCGATCCCCTCGTTACCGAAACAGCAATTGGAAAAAAATGGAGACAATGGACCGATGCCGGAAACACCGAAAAGATCTACCCCTCTTTTACGGGGAGCATGGTTGATCCCGAGACATATCCTCCTTTCCCTAGTCACGTTCAGTCATCAATCTGGGAAAATGTCGCCAATACTGCGGATGAATATAATAAGCCGGGCGTCTTTACAGCCCTGATCGGTTACGAGTGGACTTCAATGATCGACCGAAATAATCTCCACAGGGTCGTAATTTTCAAAGATTCAGCCGATAAAGTAGCACAAATTAATCCATTTTCGGCACAAGATAGTTTAGATCCGAGGGATCTTTGGGCGGCTTTGGAGAATTATGAAAGATCGACCGGAGGCGAGGTCCTTGCAATTCCCCATAACTCGAATCTATCGGGCGGCATGATGTTTCCCGATAAAACAATAGCCGGTCAATCGATTAGTGCCAACTATGCCAGACAGAGCGCTCGATGGGAGCCCATTGTGGAGGTGACTCAGGTCAAGGGAGACTCGGAAACACATCCGAGGTTGTCTCCAGATGATGAATTTGCCGACTTTGAAACATTTGAAACCAACTTGAGTCTTAAGGTCGCTAAAGATTGGATGCTGAAACACGAGTATGCTCGAGGCGCTCTTAAGCAGGGTTTGCTTCACCAAAAAGAACTACAGGTTAACCCTTATAAGTTCGGAATGATAGGAAGTACGGACAGCCATAACAGCCTAGTGACGCCAGAGGAGGATAATTTTTTCGGAAAATTTGTCGAGTCCGAACCGGGTCCCAATAGGATAGAAAACAAGATGGCGGGCGGCAGATTGTGGGAGAACTGGCGTATTGTCGCATCTGGCTATGCGGCAGTCTGGGCCAATGAGAATACACGCGAGGCTCTCTTTGCGGCAATGAAGCGCAAGGAGGTCTATGCAACGACCGGGTCTCGCATTAGGGTCCGCTTCTTTGGCGGATGGGAATTAGAGGAGGCTATGATTGATAGGCCAAATTATGAAGAGCTTGGTTATATGCATGGAGTACCTATGGGAGGCGATCTTGCACGGGTTAAAAAAGATCAGGCTCCTGCATTCATGTTCTCAGCAACCCGGGATCCGCTGGGCGCAAATCTTGACCGAGTTCAAATCGTTAAAGGTTGGCTTGATTCAAATGGTCAAACACGTGAAAAGGTCTATGATGTGGGTTGGGCTGGCAACAGGAGCATAAATCAGCAAACCGGGAAATTACCACCAATTGGTTCCACAGTTAATTTCGCAGACGCCACTTATGATAACTCAATTGGCAAGGATGAGATTTCTGGCGTATGGTTCGATCCTGATTTTGATGCTAAAGCTCCAAGCTTCTATTACTGTCGCGTCTTGGAAATCCCCCGACCCAGATGGACGCTAAAAGATTCGGTTTTCTTTGGAATAAAACTTCCGGAGGAGGTTTCGACCGTGGTTCAAGACCGAGCCTACACCTCGCCGATATGGTATACGCCCTAGAAGACTATAGCAGCTAAATTCAACTAGCCGCTGCCTCTTTTGATTGGTCAATGCGGAATTACGCGGTAACGTCCGATCTTTCCATCTCTTAATTCAATCCAACCGAAGAAATCTTTGGCATCACCATCAGGGCCGACAACTTGTGCCTGAAACGCTCCCTCTTTTCCATCAATAATAACCTTGCGCACCTTGTGCTCAATTCCCTCTCTCTGCATCTCAGGAATCCTCGAAGTGAGAAATGCTCGCAGCTCCTCTCGACCACTTAAAGTATCCAACGAATCCCGATTGTGACCATCATGCTCCCAAACTTGAGTGTGAACCCAGACAACATCGCTATGCATCGCTTCTACGGCCAAATCGGCATTACCAGAATCAATATTATCGAAATAGATCTCTTGTAAAAGATACAATACTTGTTCTCTATCCATATCGTGCCCCTCCTGCCTTTTAAGGCATTGCATCTGGCCTGCAAATCGTTGCATGAATTGTTCGTTTACCCCCAATCATAGGTAACATTTTTTCGTTTCACAAACACCGGCTGTTTCCCATTAATAAAGTCGTCAAAAACACTTTGATTAAACTCATTTTGGCTTGCAACCATCGCGAGTGACTCTACCTCAAAATCTAGCCCGGATTTATGATTTGTTTCCCAAACTTTATTCATGGACAGTTTTGTATAACCCCACGCAACGGGAGCACACCGTTTCAGACGATCACAAAGCTTCTCCACTTCCTCGTCCACTAGTTCAATCGGGACCGCCTTGTTTATCAGGCCAATAGCCTCCGCTTCCATCCCATCAATCTCAACGCCGGTGAGCAGCAGTTCCTTAGCCTTACGCCAACCCACTAGTCGAGTTAGTCGCTGAGTCCCACCCCAACCTGAATTAATCCAAGATTAACCTCCGGTTGGCTAAATTTGGCATTTTCCGACGCTATTACAAAGTCACACGCGTGAAGGTTCTCAAGCCCACCGCCGACCGCTCCTGTTTTGGCAACGCCTATAACCGGCTTCTCGAGCGTCTCTATAGATCTGAAAAGAGTGTGCGCAAATTTACTAATGTCACGCCATTCAAGAGGCGAAAGATTCCAATCTTTATTCCCCATTTCACCAAAAACAGTCGCACCCAACTGGAAACCATCGCCATCGGCACTTATAACGATTACAGATATATCGCTATCTTTTCCTGCATCTTCTATAGCCCATTTCATTTCGACTAACATTTCCTTAGTCATCCCATATTGGGGCGGATTATTTTTGACTATTCTCGCGACGTTTTCAGACTTTTCATACCTAATAGAATTTGGTTTCATGTGTTTTCTCAATGATTTCGATTGTTAATCCAAGTCGATATTAATCTATAAGGCCTCTAAACTAAAAGCCAAAAGAAAAGCGGGGAAGAGTTTTAATCTTCCCCGCTAACGGCAGAACTATGGCTGTTTGAATCAGAATCTATAGGTGAAGACTGCTTCTAACGTCCGTCCAATATTTGCTTGCGTCTGACCATCGGCTGGAACTCCTTCTGGTGTGCCCGTACCAGATCCAGTAGAGGGAACATCTCTAGTAAACAAATAAGCATATTCGTCGGTCAAATTTTTGCCAATCAAGGCCAACTGCCAAGTGCCATCCGCACTACCTATGCGCATACCCATATCGAGGGTAGTATGCGCCTTTTGATTAGCATACGGATGAGCGAATTCGCTGTAACTATAGTCATCCTTGAACTGAAGGTTAATAGTCGTACCGAAAACTAGATTTTGGCCCAAGTCAGCTTCATATTCGACTCCCAAATAACCGGACATATCCGGCGCCAGAAGTCTATCCTCGCCTCCCAACTGCTGCTGGGGCACTGCGACCACGTCATTTGGAGCAATGTTGCAGCCGTTTGCTGGAGTTTGTCCCGCAATACACGGTGCAATAAAGTCCTCATAGCCGGAATCTAGGAAAAGAAGAGACCCATGCAGCGTCAAACCGTCCATCGCAGAGGGAGCATACACAAGATTGATCTCAGCGCCCTCAGTCTTAGCAGATCCCGCATTATAAGTAACATTGGACCATAGGACTGAATTGAAAAAGTCTACCTGAAGTCCTTCAAACTCATAAGAAAAAACTTCGGCTTCCAGACTCAGGGTGCCATCCGCCAGCAACGCCTTCACGCCGAATTCGAAACCATCAACTTCTTCTGGTTCAAAAGTGAAATCAGAAACCTTATTCGAAAGTACAGCCAAAATTCCGCTGTTGGAGAAACCACCCGATTTCCATCCTTGCTTATATGCCGCATAAATAGAAACGTCATCACGCAATTCATGTCGGATAGTCAGTTCTCCTACTGTATCATCATGCTTCTGACTCGCCTCAATCTGGCCAACACTTGCAGGTATCCACAGACCAAGCACCGCAGGGTTAACATAGGGTTGCTTAAAATAGGAATCCTTCTCTTCTTCGATATAACGAACGCCAGCTGTTACTTGTGTCTGATCAGAAATATCGCTTATCACCTCGAAGTATAACGAAGATGTCTCTCCGTCACTCTCAGACCTCTTATCATAGAGCATATGTGTATAATCCCCCGGAATATAACCCACCTGAGGAGCTGCGGTGTTCATTAAAGTAGCAGTCATTACATCCTGACCAAAAAATCTGTCCGTATCTTGCATGTATATTCCGGCTACAAAGTTGAGCGCACCATCAAACTTCGAATTAGCGCGGATTTCTATAGATGAACTGTCGAAAGTATTATTCTCTGACGCCATCACGTTTGGCAAACCACCTGCGTCAAAATCACCGACCCAATATGTCTCATTCTCATGATCGTTGAGATAAGCGACGACATCATAATTTTCGCCGGTGTAGTCGAGACTGAGTGTTATGTTGGTAGACTCAAAATCTTCGCCCAACGCACCACCAAAGCGACCCATTCTAGAATGAGATTGGGCGTACTTTCCAGGGAATGGATTTTCCGCAATTACCCTATCTCCTACGCAATCATTTTCTGGAAAACCTTGCTGTGCTACTCCATTATTAGCTCCGCAGTAGGTTAACTCTCTTGCTCCACTTGGGGAATTAGATTCATAGTCGGTTCGCGAAACCTTCAATTTCACGCTCAGATTTTCTGATGCGTCCCAGTTAAGAGTGAGGCGACCATAACTACTCTCTTGGCCAGGCCAATAATCGTCGGAGGGCGCAGGCACGGCGTAGGGGCCAGGACGCGTCATTGTTGCAATATCCAAGGGATTAACGCTTTGAGCCACGGCAGCATTTTTAATCAGTCCATCGCTTGCATCCGTCATCCTTATTGCAAGTCGCGCTCCGAAATTTTCACTGATGGGTCCAGAAAGTATTCCCTCGAATGCCGTCCTTTCTTCCTCCATTTCATAACCCATCTTAGCAACCGCTTCGAAGGTGTCGCCTGGATCGTTAGTTTCAAAAGTGATAACCCCAGCGGTGGCGTTTTTACCAAAGTAGAGCGCCTGAGGTCCTTTTAGGATAGCAATTTGTTTCACGTCAAAGGTGCCTTCATTGATAACTCTACCATTTTCGTAGTAAACACCATCCATTATTGTAGAGACTGATTGAGCAATCCCGATACTATTACCATTCGAGGCTATGCCCCGCATATTTATCACCGCACCGCTTCCAGACACGGATCTGATGAGATCTAGGCCCGGAGTAGCCGATGAAATATCCTCAAAAGTTGTAAGACTCAAATTGTTTAAACGCTCCTCGTTTAAGACGGTTATCGCTACAGGAATATCTCTTACTGATTCTTCAACTCCCCTCGCTGTAACAACAATCTCTTCCAGAGTGCGATCTTGTCCAATAACAAAAGACGAAAAAATTAACGAAGTTACTATCCAAGTCTTCACTACGTAGCTAATTAAATACTTACATGATCCCATACCATCCCCCAAGACAATTTGATTTTAATTTAATTCAAACTTGATCACCATAACACCTGCTCTTTTGTGGTGCAACTAACTGTCCTCTCTTTAAAACTTCTTAAATGGCTTTACAAGAACCAATCCAAAGTTGATTACGATTGAAATTGAAAACACGATATTCGGGTGACTCACGGCCATTGTTTTTAAATTATTTTGTAGTAATAATAGGAGTCAATGGCTCACGTCAGATTCGAAAAATGACTGATCATATACCGCCCACTCTGAGGAAAACGTTTTGGTTATATGGTATTGGTTACCTGTCCATACTGTATACTTGCGCTGTCATCCTAATCTTTACACCCATCGAGCTAATACTTGCAATCCCGAGACATCTCGGCTTCTTATACTTCAAATCGGTCTTAATAGTACTTCTGTGTGGGTATGGGACCTTTAAAATAGTCAGGGTGGTATTGTTAGTGGCTAGATATGCCGAACCCGAGCCTAATGACAAGCTTACCGTAGAATTGGTAATTGGAATTATTCTAGCCATCGCAACGGTGTTGTTTACCGTGATGTTAGGTCTATCGATCGATGCCTTACTATGAATCTCTGTTGACGCGAACCGACGAAACGATAGCCAGCGACCAAGCTAAGTTAGAGGTGACAAAAAAGGGAATAGCAGACTAACTGCTATTCCCTTACATCTAAAGCTAAAGATAATTTTATATCTAACTGAACTCAATCATCCAAACTAAGGCTCCATTGGTGGGGGACCCATCATGCCATCATCACCCATAGGAGGCATCATGCCATCATCACCCATAGGAGGCATCATGCCATCATCACCCATAGGAGGCATCATGCCATCATCAC
>NZJL01000111.1 GCA_002692165.1 Porticoccaceae bacterium | reverse complement strand
AAATACGGGTTCAAAACCATAGGTACCCACCCCGGCTCTGCCTACATCATAGATTAGTTCCCCTTTTGTAATAAAGAATTCGCCGGTGCCCTCATGGCGATGGGCCTGAAATCCGGCTCCGGGTTGCATGTTAACGTATAGCACCCAAGCACCGGTTTTACGGCAGGTTCTTAAGATTTGAAATCGAGTCCCACCCCCCGCATCGACCCATTCGGTTTTAGTGGTATCAACTAAGATATCTCCAGCAGCAGATTCTAATCTTCCGATCTTTGTTTGAACCGTGTCGTGACTCTTTAAACCCTTACTCATATCGAACCCCCGTTATTTTAAAAATAATTTGGATTTAAAAGGTGCCTTTAAATAAGAACGCCTAACCAAAGGCACATATAAAACCTCCTCAGTCTAAGACTCCACCTAATCAGTCGTTAATACAAATTCAGATACTGTTGATTAAAACGAGTGTTTAGCTCTCAGTGTGATTCGGTTGGCCGTCGCAAAGTTCGAAACAGATGAGGATAATGCCTCGGCTTGCACTGCCAAATTATAGGCAGAGTAAAAAGCAAGGCTTCGGTCTCTCTCACCCATAGAGGACCAAAAATTTGTCCAGAAGTAGCCAGAACGACCTTTTTTATAAGTTTTTCTTTCATCCGTTCATCCATTTCACCCACAAACTCTCAGAGAAAGTAGAAATAGCATGCCGCTCCGTTCTGTTTCTCAAAGTCATCAATCAAAGGGTCACACTTTTTTGCTAAAATCAAACAAGTCATCATGGTCCTAACCGTTATTGAACAGGCAAAAGTTGAACTCCTTAACCGTCTTTCCACTTGGATTCGGAACTGAGGGCTGACGCCTCTATAGTGGGCGTAAAAATCAATGTGCTTCAGTCATAACTAAGAATATCGCCGATGGAATTTTGCCATTTCTTGTGACCTTTTTCCATCCATTCCCTCCACGCAGCGTCTCTCACTTTCATCGACGGCCAGCCGATCGCACAATAAAAGTTACTCTTTCCTTCGGCAAAATGTCCTATGATCTTAAGGTCTGGATCAACCGGCATAAGAAATTGGAAAAGATTGCGTTGTTCTCCATTTTATCCATAATCTCATTCCATTCCTTCACTTTTTAATACAGGGCCTCTTCAGTGAAGTTTCCCCCGCTTTGAATGTTGAATATACTCGACTAGAAAATCTGATGAGAGATAAGAACTTGGCTCGACTTTCATATTTTCGGCTGTCACATCGGATAAGAAGTCAACTGGCCCAGTGGTATCTTTGTCACACCCAGCAATGGTAAACAAAAATTAAAAAGCTGACAGATATTTCAGCATAGTAACGCTCCCTTTTGCCGCGGTTTACAAAAACGAGTATCTTATCTATGGGCTAGTATGACACTATAACACTCTTGCGATTCAAAATAATGATCAGAGAAATCCATGTCCAATATTGGTAAGTAAAAAGGCGTGTCTGAAGCAAATTAAATTTTGAATCTATGCCGAAATTTATCAGGTCTCTTCAAATTGAAAATTAATAGGAAATTTTGCGTTGCACCAATGATGAGTTGGACAGACCGATTTTGTCGTTATTTTTTACGTCTGATAAGTAAGCAATCCGTTTTATATAGCGAAATGATTTCTACTGGAGCTGTCATCCACGGAGACCGCCGAAAGCATCTCGAAAAACATAAGCAGGAAACTCCCGTAGGGTTGCAACTTGGCGGATGTATTCCATCGGAACTTGCGCTAGCATGCAGGATAGCTCGAGAATTTAATTACTCGGAAATAAATCTTAACTGCGGATGCCCCAGCAATCGTGTTCAAAATGCCCAATTTGGAGCTGTCATGATGATAGATGCCAAAAAGACCGCTGATTGTGTGTCAGCAATGCTTGATACGGCTAATATTCCCATCACGGTAAAGCATCGAACAGGCGTTGATGAGAGCGATTCTTATGAATTCATGCGCGATTTCGTTGGCACGGTCGCTGACAAAGGATGTCAAACATTTTTGGTGCATGCGCGTAAAGCTTGGTTATCTGGACTGAGTCCGAAGGAAAATAGAACTTTACCAACTCTGGAGTATGACAGGGTGTATAGACTAAAGAGGGACTTTCCTGATCTGGAGATTATCATCAACGGCGGTGTGGTAAGTATAGCGGAGTCTTTGAAGCATTTAGAGAAAATTGACGGGGTCATGATGGGGCGAGAAGCATACACCAACCCTTATGTTCTTGCGACAGTCGACAGGGATATATATCAAAATAATCGAGAACCAAAGCCTCGGCGACAAATAGTCGAAGAGTACTTGCCTTTTGTTGAACAAGAGCTTGCCAATGGCGTAAAATTGAATTCCCTAACGCGCCATATGCTTGGGCTTTTTCGTGGTATGCCAATGGCAAGAGCATTCAGGCGACACATCAGCGAAAACGCTTGTAAACCGAATGCCCAAATCAAGGTAATCACTGAAGCCCTCAAGAAAACAGAAGCACATCTAACATGACAAGTTTGCTCTCACAGATCAGAGCCATGACGACGGTAGTGGCAGACACCGGTGACTTCGAATCCATAGAGCTGTACCAGCCCGAGGATGCCACCACAAATCCCTCGCTCTTATTAAAGGCTGCCAAAATGCCCATCTATCACGAATTGGTCAGCTCGGTCGTGGCCGACGTGGGCCGCCTAAATCTTTCATCCGATGAGCAGTTCTCTCACGGTACAGATCTTCTGGCGGTTCGATTCGGAGAGAAAATCCTCGATATAATTCCCGGAAGAGTCTCGACAGAAGTAGATGCGCGACTATCCTTTGATAAGAAAGCATCAATTGCAAAGGCAAATAAATTGATATCAATGTATGAGGAGTCAGGTATCGGTGCCGAGAGAGTGTTGATTAAACTGGCTTCTACTTGGGAAGGGATATCGGCAGCAAAGCAACTTGAAAAAAATGGTATCCAAACCAATTTAACGCTCCTGTTCAATTTTACCCAAGCTGCCGCTGCCGCTGACGCAGGGGTTTTTCTAATTTCACCGTTCGTCGGGAGAATACTTGATTGGTATAAAGCCAACACTAATTCTCAAAACCTTGATGGCGCCAATGATCCTGGTGTGATCTCCGTAACGCGCATTTTTAATTATTACAAACAAAATGGATACGCTACCGTAGTCATGGGCGCGAGCTTTCGCTCCGTAGATCAAATTATCGAGCTAGCAGGGTGTGACAAACTCACCATAAGTCCATTGTTATTGGAAGAACTCAGCGTTAGGGGGGGGGAAATAACCCGCAAGCTTGATTCTGGTAAAACTGGTGAGGTGATTAATGAGGCTTTAATTAACGAGCAACGATTTCGATTCCGATTAAATGAGGATGCTATGACTAACGAAAAATTGGCTGAGGGTATTAGAAGTTTCGTTTCTGATCAACGAAAACTTGAAGATTGGCTTAAGGGCCTCTAGATATGTTTAAGCACATAAAAGATTATTTCGAAAAACAAATTCTAAACGCTCAAGAAGATGTGCCTGAAAATCGACCAGAGGAATTAGCAACGGCTGCACTTTTAATAGAGGTCATGATCGTCGACGGTAACCTCGCGGAACAGGAACTCGCGTCAATATCGAGAACTTTACAAACGCTCCTTAATTTAAGCGCAGAAGATGTCGGAGATTTGGTCGCTCTCTCTCAAGCAGAAGTCGATCAAGCGACATCGCTATATGAGTTTACTAGTCTAATCAACCAGCACTTTGACCTAAACCAAAAAATGGATTTGATGACATCAATGTGGCGAGTTGCATTTGCTGATGGACACCTAGACAAGCATGAAGAAAATATTATTAGGAAGGTGTCAGAACTCATCCATCTGCGCCACGGGGAATATATTAAATGTAAGCTTGCCGCCAAGTCGGTTTCAGATAGCGAATAACGTCAGTAATCGTCATCCTCGCCAAAATCGTCCTCAATAGCGCCATCTTTTACCAAATAGCTACGTCTTTGGCGATAAATATCCCTCACAAAGATATATTCATCGCCTGAGACTAAATCTTCAACCCCCAACAACCCCGCCCTTGCAGAGAGGAGGCTCATGCCAGTCATACTGTTACGCAAACTAACATTTGAGTGGTATCTTAACGGATTGGTGAATGTGTCAAAAAACCTCGATGGAGCGTCTCGTATGCTTGACGGTCCAAGGAAAGGAATAACCACATAAGGACCTTCGCCTATCCCCCAAACTGCTAATGTCTGACCAAAATCCTCTGGTTCGTCTTTTGGCATTTCAAACAACTTGTCAGCAGCATCAAAAAAACCCGCCATTCCGATAGTTGAGTTAATCAAAAAGCGGCCCGCACCATAGACAAAACCTTCCAATTTGCCTTGCAATCCATTATTGGCTGCGCTCGTAAGCTCCTCCAGATTGGAAAAAACATTAGCTATTCCCTGCTGAATGGGATCTGGGGATATATTGGAGTATGCGCGCGCCATTGGCGCGGCAATGGTTTGATCAAGCGAGTCATTAATAGAAAATATCGCCCGATTCAATGGCTCTAGAGCGTCGTTCTCAGCATCATCTGAAGCAAATACCATCGCCGACCAAAAAAGTAAAACTATAGGAAACAGAGTTCTCATAACAACCCTCACTAAGAAATGTCTTTAAAATGTGACGATTCCTCGAACATATTACTCCGCTTCCGTGTTTTCGCCAACCGCATTCAGAGCATTAATTTACATTAGTTTTTGACAAAAAATTTTGTGATCATTCAGTGAACCTATCGATCATTATAGAAGCTCGTGGTTCAGTTCTTCACTAATTATTTTCCAAGCCTTATCCAAACGTTTCGATGAAACTGGATTACGAGTCTTCAATTGCTGCGCAAATAATGACACGCGATATTCCTCTATTTGCCAATAAAAGTCTTTTATCTTATTTTGTAAAGATATGGATATTCTACTCCGTTCTTTCATTACACTATCATAAGTGCCTGTGTATCTGCGCAACTGGCTCGCACACTCTCGATCACGCACTATATTCCTCTGTATCTTTTCCAATCGTATCCTAATAGCACTAATGTAGCGGCGGTACTCGCTAGCATTTGAAGCCGTCAAAAAGCTAATCGTCTCAGCCGAAAATAGAAAATCTAACTGTTTATCAATGTCTCGTTTGGCATATTCGAAGGCAGGCGTTAGGCTTATCAAGGTTTTTCTTATGTGATGGAGAGAGGGTAGCAGTTCCTCAATTTGGTTTGATAAAGATTGAGCAATTGCAGCGACGCTACTAATTCCTTTGTCAAAACTTTGCTCAAATTCTTCGCGAGTCCTGACCACTTTTTCTGAACCAAATATAGCCTCACGTAGAGCCGCATTGATAAAAGCCTCGACCAAAATAGTTCTTTTAAGCAAACCCGCGGCAAGCAACAACAGTTCATCTCCTTCTAATAAATGTTTGGAAAGATATCGTGTTACTGCTTTTGCCTTGAGAAAAGCTAGCCGGCATTGTCCTTGCTTCGTGATGGACTCGGCCTCTCTGATGTTATTTGCAAGTTCAATTGATACGGAGTCTTCACAGTCCTTCAAGGCTGGCCAAACGGTGATCAAAAACCCCCCTCTGCGGACTGTGATTTGTTCTGATAACTCCGGAAAGTCCCATTGCTTTATTCCCACGCGCAGGGTGTCTCCTACAATATCGTCATCTGATTTTGCTTTAATAGAATTTCTAAATTTCTTTTTCACCTCCTTTAAATTTCTTGACGAAGCTATAACTTGAGCACTGTCATCAATCAGCAGAAAATTCATTCGATACCAGTCATCGATTTTATTTATTTGCCATTCTGCTTGATCCACACGAACACCATACAACTTCCAGAGTTGATCACTCAAACTGCTAGTTAGGCCATTCTTGCTTGGTGAAATCTGCGCAAGTATCTTGTCTGTGGTGTCTGGGATAGGAACGATCAAGCGACGCAATTCTTTAGGCAAACTTTTCAATAGCGCAATACACTTATCACGAATCATACCGGGAACAAGCCAATCGAAAGTGTTTGGAGAGACTTCGTAAAGCAACGCAATGGGTATTACAGCGCTAACACCATCCTCAGCATGACCTGGCTCAAAACGATAACGCAACTCGATTTGATGTCCGTCACAATCTATCGTTTTAGGAAACTGTGCTAATTCTTCTTCACCAACGCTTCGCAGCATAAGAGAATCAAGGCTCATGTATAAAATATTAGGATTTGATTTCTCCGCCCTTAACCTCCAGTTTTCGAAATCATGTAGGTTGCATATGTTTTTAGGTACCCGATTGTTATAAAAATCAAACACGACATCCATATCAACTACCACGTCTCGACTTCGGAAGCGATCCTCCATCGATGAAGCCTGTGCCACTAAATCATGATTGTATCTATGAAAAGAACCCTCACCTCGATACTCTTCATCCAATAATGCCCTTCTCAAAAACTCCTCACGAGCAATTTCTGGAAAAATTTTTCCAAAATCAACTGTTTTGCTGTGTGGAATTGGCAATCCAAAAAGCGATTGCTTCTTTTTAGCCGTAACCCTGCCTTCGGATCGATCGTAAGAATACTCGGGGTAGGAAATTTTTAGCAGGTGTTCTCCTACCTCGGGGATCCAGTTTGGATTAATTTTTGCCACATTGAGCAAATAAGGTTTCTTGGTATCCATTAATGAAGCAGCGACAATCCATTTTGGTGGCTTTTTAATCAGAATAGAGCTAGGAAAAATAAAAAACGTTCGATTGCGAGTCCCTAAGTATTCAACATTCTCCTTTAAAACCGCCGCTTGGTCGAGCAAACCGGATAGTATTGCCATATGAATACTTTTGTAGTTGCTCCTTTTTACTTGGAACGGCAACTTCAAACGACGACATGAACGCCTTAGCTGGAAGCATAAGCTGCGCCATTCTCTTAATCTATTTTCGGATAAAAAATTGTTTTTACAATAATCTGAAAACTCGCGCTTGGACAAACTGGCCCGAGTATATTCAAGATCATTCCATAGCTTGAGCCACGAAATGAAGTCAGAGTCCTTGTGCGTCCATTTTTCATGCCTCTTGTCCGCAAGTTTTTGATTTTCCGACAACCTTAGCCTCGGATCTTGAATGCTTAGGCCGCTTGTTATGATGGTGAGTTCATTAATAGCACCGGTTTTCGCTGATTCCACGAGCATTTTTCCCAATCTGGCGTCTAGCGGCAAAGTCGCCATTGCTTTACCAGTTTTGGTCAAAGCACCACTTGAATCTATGGCCTCGAGTTCTTTAAGCAATCTAAAACCATCATTGATCATCTTTTTATCTGGCGGGTCTATAAAAGGGAAACGGTTGATCTCCCCAACACCCAAATCCAGCATGCGCATTATTACAGTCGCTAAGTTCGTTCGACGGATTTCAGGGTCATTAAACTTTCGTCGACACTCAAAATCTCGCTCGGTGAACAAACGATAACAAATTCCCGGCCTTTCTCTACCAGCTCGACCAGCTCGCTGATCTGCACTTGCTTGAGAAATAGCTTCAACCTGAAGTCTTTGAATCTTTGAGCGATAGCTATAGCGAGACACTCTCGCTTGGCCGGTATCGATGACGAATGCGATCCTTGGAACTGTTAATGAGGTCTCTGCGATATTGGTCGCCAACACGACGCGACGACGTTTATTAGTAAAAAAAATTTTTTTCTGTTCACTTAGACTCAGACGGCTATAGATGGGTAGAACGTCAATCGTTTGATGGAATGTTCCTCGAATCACGCGACTTGTCTCATGGATTTCCCGCTCGCCACTTAAAAAAACTAGTATATCGCCCTCGGCATCATCAGTGATTATACTTCCGATACATTCGACGACTAATCTTGCAACGTCATTTTTTGCATCCTCATAACATAAGTATTTAATATCAACAGGATAATTTCGCCCTTCCACCTCTATCACTGGGGCTCTCTGAAAGTGAGTAGAAAATTTTTCGACGTCGATTGTGGCAGAGGTGATCAGTATCCTGAGATCATTTCTTTTTTTTAATAACTTTTTTAGATATCCAAGCAGAAAGTCAATGTTCAGGCTTCGCTCATGCGCTTCATCAATTATTAATGTGTCATAGGCTAAAAGTTGCCTGTCCGTTTGGATTTCTGACAACAAGATCCCGTCTGTCATAACCTTGATATANCCATCGGGAGATTTTTTTTCTNCGAANCGAATTTGATANCCGACCGCATCACCGAGCTCGGAATCTAACTCCCTCGCTATCCTTGCAGCAACATTTTGTGCCGCAATTCTTCGTGGCTGCGTATGTCCGATCAAACCTGACAATCCTCTCCCCGCTTGCAAACAGATCTTTGGTATTTGAGTGGTTTTCCCTGAGCCTGTTTCGCCTGCAATAATAATCACAGGATTCGATCGAATTAAATGAGATATTTTATGTACATGAGGACTAATTGGTAGCTTAGGATAGCTCAAAGAAGGACTTTTACGTCGACGTTCTTCAATCTTTTCACGCTCATTAGAAAAATCAGCAGACCACTCAGACCATTGCTCTCGTGCACAAAACTTTGACGAGGCTTTTACTTGAACATGCAACAACTGTTTCAGCAACCTAGGTTGAGCGCTGCACATGATACTTTTTCTAACGTAATCCTGCAGCTTCCTATAGTCACTTTTGCTCTGGGGCATCTCAACTGGGTACATGCATTTCAACTATTGATCGTCCTCTCGCAGCCATAGGCAATCACCGGCCACTTGTTCAATAGAGCGCAATTTTTTCATGTGAAGACGAACTTCTTCGTCCGATGCCCTTATCACACGTAACTTGGTTCTCGCATGACGATCTTTCATGTTTGCTATCGCATCTTGCGGAGCATCGCGCTTGGCAGCAGCAGTCGCACTTATGTCGAGAGTAACTTGACCACCGGACATCAAAAGATAAACATCAGCTAGAATCTCCGCATCCAGTAAGGCACCATGAAAATCTCGTTGTGAATTATCAACGCTATAACGTTTGCAAAGCGCGTCCAGATTATTTCTTTGACCAGGATGTTTTTCCTTTGCTAGCACAAGTGTGTCAGTAATTTGGCAGATCAGATCAAGCGGTTCGATATCCGAGCCAAGCATACGAAGCTCATAGTTTAAAAAACTTATATCAAACGGTGCATTATGAATTATAAGTTCCGAANCATGCAGGAATTCTAAAAACTCCAGTAGAGATGATGTCAAAGGTNGGTTTATCTTTTAAAAATTCATTTGTAATGCCGTGAACAGCGATTGCACCCTCATCGATCTCGCGCATAGGATTTATATATTGATGATATCTTCTTCCAGTCAGCTTCCTATTAACGAGTTCAACACAACCAATTTCAATTATTCTATGGCCCTGACTTACTTCTAAACCAGTTGTCTCAGTGTCTAAAACAATTTGTCGCATTTCGGTACTCGCAGCATTAAACGCTCTCTAATCTCGCCCGAACAAAATTTCATCCGTCGCCTTATTGGCAAGCTGATCAGCAAGCTCATTATCTCGATGGCCACTGTGCCCTTTGACCCATTGCCAATTGAGCTGGTGTCTCCCCAGGGCGATGTCTAACTGTTTCCATAAATCGACATTTCTAACCGGTTTGTTGTTGGTTGTCTTCCAATCTTTTTTCTTCCAGGTTTCCATCCACTTCGTCACACCATTAAGTACGTAGGTAGAATCAGACGTGATCGTAACCTTGCATGGTTCCTTCAAAGCTTTCAATCCTTCAATGACCGCGGTCAGCTCCATACGATTATTGGTAGTTTGTATTTCTCCCCCTCGAAGGGTTTTTTCGGAAGCTTCATAACGCAATACCACTCCCCATCCGCCTGGACCGGGATTGCCTTTGCATGCTCCATCCGTGTAGATTGTTACAACCTTCATTCCGATCTCGAGACAACTTGATTTAGCGTTTGCAAATGTTTTCCAATGTTACGCCTTGCCCACTGGGCCGAGAATAACCGGGTCCCGATTGACGCCATATGTGTTTCATTCTCGTCACTCCTTGAACCTCACGTTTGACCGCATGGACAATGTATATATTTCCAAAGGGCAAATTAA
>NZJL01000110.1 GCA_002692165.1 Porticoccaceae bacterium | reverse complement strand
GATGAATTAGAAGAGGAAGAGTTTGAGGACGAGGATGAATTAGAAGAGGAAGAGTTTGAGGACGAAGATGAATTAGAAAAGGAAGAGCTCGACGGCGGAGATGAGTTAGGAGAAAACGAATTAGAAGAAGACCTGGAGCAAAAAGGTGAGTTCGCGGGAGATGCCAGAAGCGATGATGAAGATCACGTCTTCAATGAATTTGAACAAGATACTATCGATTTGACGTCGTCAGATGAGAGTTTATCGTATAGTATTAAAAAGCCAGACGTTGATCAGATCGGGCAATTGGAAACTGAGTCGCAAAATAACAATGATACTCTTGAAGATAACGTGTCGTTAAAGCCTACTAGCTTTTTTTCAAGGCTTTTCGGGAAGATAAAGCCCCCGGCTGCGGAAATAAACGATCCAGTCAAACGCGATGCTGAAACGCCATCGGCAGTTTCGGGCGATAACTTAGCCGAAACGATTAGCGGTCTGGCTTCCCAAGAAACACGGGATGAAACCTCGACTTACCAAATAGAGAGAGGCCAAGACGAGCCTGCAGGCAATATTCAAGAACGTTCAGGAGGCATGGAACCCACATTATATGAATATAAAGACCAGAACGATACCAACCCTGATTTGCTCAGTGAAGTGCGAGTAACCGATCGGAATTCGCTGAGTCCCAGCTCGTCAGCAGAGGTGGTTGGATTGTCAGATGATGGTTCCTCTAGCTTAATCGCCGATGATTTTAACGAAATTTTTGAAAATGATGATCCCTTGATTCAAGGAAGTGAATCGACCGCACCAGAGGCTGACAACCCAATGGTGAATCCCGAAGACCTAGGTGTTCTGAAGTATTTCGACGATGCCGAGGAGATATCCGAAAACCCAACCAGTTTCGTCCCAGAAGCCCCATCAGCTGCGGATTTGAAGGATGAATTACTTGGATTTGAGAAGTTTTTAAACATTCAGTCTACTCTCGTTAACAAGTCTGATTCTAATGATAAAGGTTCTCTCAATCTCTTTAATATAGACAGCGCCGATGTCAAGTTTGAGATCATAGATGCGTATATTTCGGAAGGGAATTTTGAGGGTGCAAAAGAGTTGTTATCCGATATAACCGAGCAAGCTGACTCTGAGGAAAACAGGGCAAGAGCGCAGTCGCTTCTTGATTCATTATAACATCGGTGACAGTTAAACATGGGTGACTGGGAATATACAGTTAACTCTTTGGTGCCAGAGGGGGAAAGACTTCCCAATGGCCATGCTCGGTATGGTGCTGTAATCTCTTATGATGGATCCGGATTCCATGGTTTTCAGCGACAAAAGCATAGCGTTTCTGTGCAAGAGGAGTTAGAGGGCGCACTGAGCTATGTCGCGGGTTCTGACATCAAGGTCTCTCCAGCGGGAAGGACTGACAGTGGTGTGCACGCCTGTTATCAGGTGGTTCATTTTGATTCGCCTGTTTCAAGATCTGCGTCTAATTGGATCAGAGGCGCAAATAGTCGATTGCCCGAAACGATCAGTCTTACTTGGGCTAAGGAGTTGCCTTGTGAATTTCATGCCCGATTTGCAGCGCTATCTCGCACCTATCGGTACATAATATCGAGAACTGAAACTAGACCCAGCATCTTGCCAAAAGGCCTCGCATGGGTGAGGTATCACATCGATGTGGAGGCCATGGCGCTTGGTTGCCGATATCTTCTCGGTGAACGTGACTTTTCATGTTTTAGGGGATCTGATTGTCAATCTGTTTCTCCGTTCCGTCATGTACGAGAGGCAACTTTCTACAAGGCACAAGACCTTGTGATTTTTGAAATTAAAGCAAATGCTTTTCTTCTGCGTATGGTGAGAAATATTGTAGGTGCGCTGCTGGAGATCGGTAGAGGTAAAAAAAAGCCGGAGTGGATTCAGCTGTTATTAACCGAGGGCG
The DNA here is from genome assembly GCA_002692165.1 of Porticoccaceae bacterium. Classification (GTDB taxonomy): domain Bacteria; phylum Pseudomonadota; class Gammaproteobacteria; order Pseudomonadales; family Porticoccaceae; genus TMED48. The sequence continues at coordinate 8,439 of NZJL01000110.1, read as the reverse complement.
ACAGAAGCAAATCTGCAGCAACCGCATCAGCTAGGGGTCTTTATCTTGTGGACGTGCATTACCCGAATAAATATGGATTGCCGAGGCCCAAAAAAGGCCCATTTTTTTTAAATGAGAATCTAAGGCTTTGAAAAGCTGTACTCGTAATATTTAGATATTAAGAGATTGAGCGTTTGGTGATATGTCGGTTAAAGTGAAAATATGTGGCATTACATCGCCGGATCAAGCTGATATTGCGCAGTCGGCGGGGACAGATGCTCTTGGCCTTGTTTTTTATCCTCCTAGTCCAAGGAATGTGAACATTGGGGACGCTAAAAATATACGAAAGAATATTCATTCCAATTGCCTGTGTGTCGCTCTTCTGGTCAACGCTAATGTGACCCTAGTAAACAAAGTGATAAAAGAGTTGAAACCGGACCTACTGCAGTTTCATGGCAATGAATCTCCGCGTTTTTGTCATCAGTTCAAGTATCCCTTTATTCGCGCAGTCAGAATGGAACAAGGGTTGGATCTGAACAGTATCCTCCGATCATACCGCCCTCAGGGGGGCTTTTTATTTGATAGCTGGGATGACGCTAAGTTTGGAGGGACAGGCGCGTCATTTGATTGGACTTTGTTACCTGAGGAGCGAGATTTTTTTCTTATCTTGGCGGGAGGTCTTTTGCCCACGAATGTGACAAAGGCGGTCAGTATGGTGCGACCAGACATGGTAGATGTTAGTAGCGGTGTAGAATTATCGCCTGGCATTAAAGACCCCGAGTTGGTGGCACAATTTATTAAAAGAGCAAAGTCGGCTTAAAAACGTCTGTTACCGAAGATCGGTGTCGCTATTATGCTAGAATGCAGATAATGGGCAGCAGCCATTAAATAATTGGAACAGAGTTTTATGAATTGGTTAAGCCGAATAAGACCCAAAGGAACTGCACAAGCAAAGCGATCCAATAATGTACCGGAAGGACTATGGAAGAAATGTCCAAAATGTGCCTCCCCGCTGTATCGCCCTGAGTTGGAGAAAAACTTAGATGTTTGCCCCAAGTGCGGCCATCATATGCGAATAGGGGCTCGCCGAAGAATAGATATTTTTCTTGATCAAGAGGGGCGGAACGAAATTGGAGTGGATATTGAACCAACTGATCGATTAAATTTTCGTGATGAGAAACGATATAGAGATAGATTGACTGAAGCACAAAAAAAGACTGGTGAGAGGGATGCGCTCATAGCTATGAATGGTAGACTTAAGGGCATCAAAGTCATGGTCTCGGCATTTGAATTTGCATTCCATGGTGGATCGATGGGGTACGTGGTAGGTGAAAAATTTAAACTGGCAGCGAACATAGCGTTGGACAATCAGCAGCCTCTGATTTGCTTCTCAGCTACTGGAGGGGCTCGAATGCAAGAAGCAATTATTTCTCTCATGCAGATGGCCAAAACTAGCGCAGTGCTCCAGCGTCTTAAGGACGAAGGGGTGCCTTACATATCCGTCATGACTGATCCTGTTTATGGCGGTGTATCCGCCAGTCTTGCTATGTTAGGAGATATCAATATTGCAGAACCTGCCGCGCGTGCTGGTTTTGCGGGGCCGAACATTATCGAGCAAACCATTAGACAAAAACTTCCCCCTGGTTTTCAAAGAAGTGAGTTCCTGCTAGAAAATGGTCACATTGACATGATTGTTGCGAGGCAAAATCTGCGTGAACGTGTTNCAAGTATTCTCTCAAAATTCCTTAAGCTACCTGAACCATTAAATGCCTGATACTGTTTTATCATCATGGTTACNCAGGATAGAACATCANCATNCNGAATCTATTCAACTTGGATTAGAGCGTGTTGATTCGGTTTGGCGGCGCTTAANATCAGATANGCCAGAGTTGGGTTCCCGAATAAAGAAACTTANGACNATTTCTGTTGCNGGCACNAATGGCAANGGGTCGACNGTGGCGTGTNTAGAGGCNCTTTTGCTTGCCCATGACTATTCGGTGGGAGCCTACACATCACCACATTTTGTTAGCTACAACGAACGTATTCGAATTAATGGAAAAATGGTTTCTGACAAAACTTTGGTAGATGTTTTTGAGACCATCAACTCCGCCGCCGAGGGAGTACCACTTACTTACTTCGAATACGGAACATTAGCTGCGCTCATGCTTTTTCTTCGATCGCAGGTAGAGATCCAATTGCTTGAGGTGGGTTTAGGGGGACGTCTTGATGCCGTGAATATCGTCGATTCGGATGTCGCTGTAGTCACGAGCATTGATTTCGATCATCAGGCTTGGTTGGGCGACACTTTGCAGGAAATTGCTCGTGAAAAGCTTGGAATAGCTCGTACAAATCATCCGCTTATATGGGGCGAACCATCGTGTTTTGAATTTTATGAGTCCTTAATCAATCAGACCGGAGCCAAGCTGCTGAAAATCGGAGAACACTTTACTATCCGGCAAAGCGGCCAGCATTCTGAGATTGTTTGTAAGACAAATTCTGAGGAGGTTGCAAAATTTGAAAATCTAAAAGATACAGGCATTCCTATCAATTCAAAAGCCTTGGCTCTTCAGACGCTCATTACAGCCGAATTGGTTTTAGATTCTCGTAAAGCTCTCGATGCGTTAAATCATATTGAGTTGATGGGTCGATATCAATGCGAACGCTTTTCTGGTAAGCCTGTAATCCTTGATGTGGCCCATAATCCCGCGTCAGCGAGAATGCTTGCCAAAAGGTTAGTAAAATTAGATGGTTCAATTTTGGCAGTTGCCTCAGTGCTTAATGACAAGGACTGGGATGGGATCGTTGCCCCTTTAATGACATTAATCAGTTCATGGCGAATAGCTCAAATTAGAAATTCGTCTAGAGCTATGCTCAGGCAAGATATGCTTGGAGTGTTATACAATAAAGGATTAAAGGGATTAGCCTTTGAAAGTATTGAATCAGCATTTTTGGATGCCATTCACACTGCTTGTGAGGGTGATACCGTGTTGGTCATTGGATCTTTCCATACAGTGGCCGACGTCCTCAGAGTTATGCATGATAAGGTCGATAAGGCATAGGCGCATGAATATATCTAAAGGAGCAATTTTTTGTTTAATCGGTTTGACTTTTCTTTGGTTGTCCCTGCCGTTCTTTTCACAACCTTCTGAGATAGATAGAATGACTCGGATTCCGCGAGCTCCCTTAATAGAATCAGTTAGTTTTGAGGAAATGGACACCAAAAATGATTCTGAAAACCCTGAATTGGTACGGGAGTTATTTAACCCGGATACGCTTAAAGTGATGGATTCTGAAGATCTTTTGCCGATAGGCTTAGATGATGACGGTCTTCCTTTACTTTGGCTTTTAGAGGTGGAAAACTTTGTGAGGTCAGACAAGGCAAAAGCGATGACCGAAAAATTGAGACAAAAAGGCCATAGTGCTTTTACTCATATCGCGGATGACACTGATACGACGCGCTATCACGTTTATATAGGACCTAAAATAGACCGAAGAAGAGTTGTGTCGGCAAAAACCTCGATAGACAAAGCGTTTGGTACTGATGCTTTGGTACTCCAATTCGTCAGATAGCTTATTGACCTGGGAAATAAATTGGTTTTAACAACTGTAGACTATGTAATCATTGCTATTGTGACATTCTCTTCAATTTTGAGCGTTTTTAGGGGGTTTGTTAAAGAAGCACTGTCTTTATTACTTTGGCTAATTGCTATAGCCCTGACAGCAAGTTTTAATGGGCTAGCGTCGGATTATTTGAGAAATACAATAGCTTTTGAGCCGGTTCGATTTGCTGTCGCCACTTTCGGATTATTTTTTGTAATAATGCTCATAGGCTCGACAATAAACAATATTATTAGCAAACTGATGCAGTCCATTGGTCTAGGTTTTTTTGATCGTTTAGCCGGATTTGTATTTGGTGTGGCACGGGGAGCGCTAATTGTGTTAGCACTTGTGATAGTGACACCGTATTTGGTTGATACAGTGAATGAGGAATGGTGGTTGACATCTGCCTTAATCCCTTACTTTGAGAAGTTTGAGCACGTTGGAGCTGGTTTGTTGACTTGGATCACAGAGTTATTGTTGAGTTGGGTAAAGTAAATGTGTGGAGTTTTTGGAATGTCAGGCGTATCTGACATTAATTTACAACTTTATGATGCCTTAACAATGTTGCAACATCGCGGCCAAGATGCAGCCGGCATCATAACCGAACATGAAGGTCAGTTTTATCAGTGCAAATCTGACGGTTTGGTTCGAGACGTCTTCGACAGAAGACAGATGGTGAGGCTTGTTGGAAGGCTTGGAATCGGCCATGTCCGTTATCCTACTGCAGGTAGTAATGGCCCAGCTCTGGCACAGCCTCTATATGTGAATTCTCCTTATGGCATATGTATGGCGCACAATGGGAACCTCACGAACACTGATAAGCTAAGAAACGATATCACGCAAGTAGATCTCCGGCATCTAAATACTGATTCTGATACAGAAGTCCTGCTCAACGTGTTTGCCAATGAACTCCAGGTGCAAGGAAAATTGGCACCTGAAAGCTCTGATATATTTGCGGCAGTTGAGAATGTTCATAGACGATGCAGAGGTGCTTATGCGGTCGTTGGATTAGTTGCAAACAAGGGATTGTTTGCATTTCGCGATCAATTTGGTATCCGGCCGCTTTGTTTTGGTAAGCGAATCAGCCAATATGGAATTGAGTATGCGGTATCTTCGGAAAGCGCAGCATTTGATTATTTGGGCTTCAAGTTAATACGCGATTTAAATCCTGGTGAAGCTCTTTTCGTCGACAAGGCAGGTGATTTGCATCTGAAGCAGTGTGCCGCGCATAGGCGACTGGTTCCGTGTATTTTTGAACATGTTTACTTCGCCCGACCTGATTCAATGATGGATAATATTTCTGTTTATAAGTGTCGGCTTCGTATGGGCCAAAAGTTGGCTGATAAAATCCTGCGCTGCGTTCTAAAACACGATATAGATGTTGTCATCCCCATACCTGACACTAGTCGTGTATCGGCACAAGCTTTGGCTGAACGTTTAGGGGTAAAGTTGCGTGAAGGTTTTATGAAAAATCGCTACATCGGACGCACATTTATCATGCCCGGTCAAAAACAAAGGAAGAAATCGGTTCGTCAGAAGCTAAATGCTATCACTCTTGAATTTAAAGGAAAAAATGTGTTGCTTATCGATGATTCCATTGTTAGAGGTACTACATCTCAGGAGATTATTCAGATGGCTAGGGATGCTGGTGCTAAAAAAGTTTATGTTGCTTCGGCAGCGCCTGCCGTTAGATACCCCAATGTTTATGGCTTAGACATGCCGGTTGCTTCGGAACTCATAGCGCACGGGAAAAGTGATGAAGCCGTTGGGCAAGCGATCGGCTCAGATTGGCTCATTTATCAGGATCTAGATGACTTGGTTGCCTCAGCCAAAGAGGGAAATCATGGCATCGATCAGTTCGAATGCTCCGTCTTTGACGGAAATTATGTGACCGATGATATCGATGCAGATTATTTGAGTAATCTTGAACTGGTTCGAAATGATGCAGCGAAGAGCACAGATCAATTGGCAATGGACTTCGAGCAGCAGACAATTGGAATACACAACAATGGCGGCGACAGCTGAATAGCATTTTCAGGAATCATTAGTCCAATAGGAGGTCAAACATGTTCTTTTCAAAACAAATGGTATCACGTGAGAGTAGCTTGCAAGGACGTACGGAACCGTTGGAGATTGATAAATTTCATTACATAAATCAGATGCCTATGCGCCCGCCATTCGAAGAAGGCAGTGAGCTTATTATATTAGCGATGGGTTGTTTTTGGGGTGCTGAACGTCGCTTTTGGCAACAAAAAGGTGTCTCTGTTACAGCCGCCGTCTATGTTGGTGGCTATACGCCAAACCCTACCTATGAAGAAGCGTGTTCTGGTTTAACTGGTCATACTGAGGGCGTCATGGTGGTTTACAATCCGACGACCACCAATTTGAATAGGCTACTGAAAGTATTCTGGGAGTCGCATGATCCAACTCAGGGTATGCGACAAGGGAACGATGTTGGAACTCAGTATCGGTCGGGGGTTTATTGTAAGAATAAAGAGCAGTTGCAAATAGCTTTGGACTCCAAGTCTGCTGCTCAACGTTTGCTAAAGGCGAGAGGTTATGGTTCTATAACTACCGACGTCGAACTAGTTTCAGATTACTACTACGCAGAGGGTTATCATCAGCAGTATTTGGCTAAGAATCCCAACGGCTACTGTGGTCTTCGCGGGACTGGTATCCAGTGCGAAGGCTAGTCCCTTTGGTGATGAACTCATTTGAGCACCAGTCATAGTCTTTGCTTATAAAACATAAAATACTATGGGATGACTCGAGCCAAACTTTAAACACGTTCTGATCGGTTTCCCAAAATATGCCTCTGATAACCCTGCACAATGTCCTCTTAAGTTATGGCAAACCTCCGCTAATTGATCATATTAATTTGACTATTAAAGCGGGAGAACGTGTTTGCCTCATAGGCAGTAATGGCGCTGGCAAGTCGACGTTATTGAAGATTCTTAACGGGAAGGTCCCTGTAGATGACGGAGTTATAAAGCGTGCAAAGGGGGTCAGGATAGCTCACTTAGAGCAAGAGTTCTCAGCTGACACGGAGGGTAAAGTCTCCGAAGTAATTGCCGGTGGCCTTGGTGCCGAGGGGCGGCTAGCTCAGGTTTACTACCAATTGATTGGGCGGGTCGCTGACCAATCAGACGATAAGATCTTACATAAGCTGGAGAAAATTCAGGAAGAGCTTGATCTGGTTGGAGGTTGGGATTTAACCCAGCGAGTCCAATCGATTGTCACGACAATGAACCTGCAAGCTGATACCGACATGATGAGCCTTTCGGGCGGTATTAAGCGGCAGGTGATGCTTGCTCGCGCATTAGTGTCGATGCCAGATTTGCTGTTATTGGACGAGCCAACTAATCACTTGGATATCGAGGCGATCCGCTGGATGGAAGAGTTCCTTCAGAAGTGGAAAGGCGCTTTAATTTTTATAAGCCATGACCGATGTTTTATGGATAATGTCGCTACCAGGCTCGTTGAGATCGATCGTGGCAAACTGACAGAATTCGACTGTGATTACAGTGATTACATCAAACGCAAGAAAGAGATTCTTGAGGTTGAAGACACACATAATAACCTCTTTGATAAGCGTCTTTCCCAAGAGGAGGTATGGATCCGCCAGGGTATCAAAGCTCGGCGTACTCGAAATGAAGGCCGCGTCAGGGCACTGGAAGTTTTGCGAAAAGAATATGCTGAGAGACGTCGGAAACAAGGTGCGGCAAGGATGACTATTCAACAATCTGAGAGATCTGGAAAAATTGTGATTGATGCTGAGGCTGTAGGTTTTTCCTTCGAAGATGGTAATAAAGTATTAGAAAATTTCTCCACACTCATTCAAAGGGGCGATAAAGTTGGTCTTATCGGTGCTAATGGGGCAGGAAAAACTACCCTGCTTCAGCTATTGCTTGGCGAGCTGGCCCCGCAAAGTGGCAATATTAAAATTGGTACAAAACTCAATGTCGCCTATTTTGATCAGTATCGATCGGTTTTGGACGAGACTAAGTCGGTTCAAGATACCGTTTCGGACGGCAGGAATATGCTCGAAGTAGGAGGAAGATCACGCCACGTTATCAGTTATCTTCAAGACTTTCTGTTTGATCCAGATCGTTGCCGACAGCCGGTAAGCGCTTTGTCGGGCGGCGAGCGCAATCGTCTATTGCTTGCCAAACTTTTTACAGTTGGCTCCAATGTATTGGTGCTCGACGAGCCAACAAATGACCTAGATATTAACACTCTTGATTTGCTTGAAGAGCTTCTGATTGATTACAAAGGAACCATTCTTCTGGTAAGCCACGATAGGGCATTCCTCAATAATGTCGTGACGAGAACACTGGTATTCGAGGGTGATGCAATTATTAATGAGTACGGAGGTGGCTATGATGATTGGCTCCGACAGCGGCCAGTGAAGAACCTTCCGCCGACCTCCAAGGTCGTAAAAACAAAACGGAAAAAAGGCGAATCAGTAGAGACCCGTTTCAAAAAACGGTCTTTCAAGGATCAACGCGAACTGGACCAGCTGCCAGTTGAGATCGAGCGAACTGAAATGTTAATCAATGAGATTTCTGAGCAGCTCAGTCAGCCCTCGTTCTATGAGTCGGATCACTTGATTATAGCTGCCGCAGAACAGCAGCTGGTGCAGCTGCAACAGCAACTTAATGATTCTTATGCCCGCTGGGAATTTCTGGAAGGTCAATAAATAATTGATCATCAGCTTATTTTTTACGGTGTATACCAAATCGCTGACGTGTAGGCACGGTCCTGAACGATTCGTGGGATCTGCTCCGGCATATTCACCCGAAACTTGATCTCATCATAGGCGGTCCAGCGAGGCGTTGGTATCTGAAGTACTCTTAAGTA
>NZJL01000109.1 GCA_002692165.1 Porticoccaceae bacterium | reverse complement strand
ACCCTTCGCAGTCATGCATGTTAATAGCCAAGTTAGCTCAGGAATTTCAGGAATATCAGATTGCCGATAGAACATAGCCTTGCTGGTGTCTAGCCCCAGTGCCAGCCAGCACGCTGCTACCTCTTTAGTTGACTGATGCACTAAACTCTTGTCCTGAGTTTTTATTAACGCATGATAATCAGCAAGAAAGAAAAACGATTCAATCTGGTCAGATTGACTAGCATCCACTGCTGGTCTGATTGCACCAATATAGTTACCGAGGTGAGGAGTACCTGTTGTCGTGATTCCTGTCAATACCCTAGTCTTCTTCATTTTTAGCGCCTTGCCTTGAATTTAGCTTTTATGGTCTAGTAATTTGTAATTGCAACGGGTTCACGGTATTCGAAAAATGTAGTTAATCCTTTCTCTAAGAAAATGGGATCCTTCACGCCCGCAGTCTCTCGGCATGAGTGCATAGCTAATTGAGGTATACCGACATCAATCGTTGGAATACCCAGCCTTGCAGAAACAATTGGACCAATAGTGCTACCGCAACCAAGATCACTCCGAGAAACAAACGTCTGAAGCGGTATATCTGCATCTGAACAAATTTTTCTAAACACGCTTGATGTAACGCTATTTGTGGCATATCGTTGTTTGGCATTTACTTTTATCACCGGACCCTCATTTATAAGGGGTTGATGTCTTTCGTCGTGCAAAGATTTGAAATTGGGATGCATTGCATGCGCACTGTCGCAAGAAATGAAGAGTGACCGTTTCATTGCTCGATTTCGAACCAAATCATTGCCAATCATTCTGTCAAGCACGGACTCAAGAAAAGGTCCGTCGGAGCCAGATGAAGAAACGCTTCCGATTTCCTCGTGATCGCTGCAGACCAAGATACAATTATGCTCCTGATCAGCAACAGAGATTGCCTTTGCGGCAACGTAGCAACTGAGGAGGTTGTCGAGACGGGCTGAAACTAAAAATTCTTCGCTGATGCCAATGTTAATTGCCTTTTGAGTGTCATAGAGAGATAGTTCGTAGTCAATCACACTCTCTCCATTTGACAGAAAGCTACTGTCAAGAATCTGTCGAAAATTTTGTTTATTTTTTGTTCTCATGAGGATTGGAGGTATATCGGTTTGCGCATTGATTGAACGATTCTTATTTGCCCCGCGGTCAAGATGGATAGCTAAACTAGGTATGATTGCTACAGGTCGTTTGAAATCGATTAACTTTGCGTGGAGCTTACCGCTACTGTTCTGAAAGATGATTCTGCCAGCAATCGATAAATCCCGATCAAACCACGGGTTTAGTAGGGCTCCGCCGTACACTTCAACGCCCAGCTGCAGGTAGCCATTTTTTGTGATGTCAGGATTTGGTTTGATCATGAGGCATGGACTGTCGGTGTGGGCTCCCGCCATCCGCACTCCATATTTAACAGGATCTGATCGCCCCATAATAAATGCGATTAACGAGGACTGGTTTCGGACAACGAAATATTTTCCACCTTTTTCGAGAACCCATTCGTCCTCTTCATAAAGTTTTTTGTATCCCTGCGTAAGCAGAAGTTTTGATAACTGCTCTGTCGCATGAAAAGAGGTTGGTGACAAGTTCAAGAACTCACGAAGTTCGTTATTCAATTTACTTTTGTTTATTTTCATTCAAATAAGCCCAGTACGTTATGAATATTTTTTGACGACGCTTACTAAACTCTTTGAGATTACTGAGAATATGCAATCCAAAACAACGCCGAGCCCAGCAATATACGGTAAATGACGAAGGGTAGCATCCCAATTTTGGTTACAAAGTGCATAAAGCCACTAATGCAGAAGTAGGCTGTTACGGCGGAAAAAACTATCCCTATGCCCAATGGGGCGAGGTCTGATGAATCGCTCGTCATTAGCTGCGAACCTTTATACAGCAAACTCATAGTGATGATCGGAACAGACATGAGAAATGAAAAATGCGCTGCATGTTCTCTAGAGTATCCTAAAGTTAGAGCTGATGTAATAGTGATACCTGATCTCGATGTTCCCGGAACCAGAGCTATTGCCTGTGAGCATCCTATAATGATAGCGTCATACCAAGTCATTTCCTTAAGAGTCCTATTCTTGGCGCCTTTAAGATCTGCCATTCCAAGAACCAAGCCAAAGAAGACAGTCGCAGATGCCACTACGAACACATTTCTGAGATTTTGTTCAATAAATGTTGCAAGACTCCAACCGCAAATTGCTGCAGGCAAAGATGCAAGTATTATCTGCCACGCCAGCTTAGCTTCTTCACAGCTGGCGTTGCCATGCCTATTGTTGCCGCTAGATAGGATGCTTATCCACCATGCCGCGATCAGGTCCCTAAGGCGCACACGCAGGTAAAAAACTATTGCAATCAAGGAACCACCGTGCACAGCGACATCGAATGCTAGGGTCTGATCATGCCAACCAAGCAATTGAGAGGGCAGCAGCAGATGTCCAGAGCTGGAGACCGGTAAGAATTCAGTCATCCCCTGAACGATCGCCAACAGAACGGCTTGGTAGTTATCCACTTGCAATTAACCTTTTTTTATTTTTGTCCAGGCTTCGGGTCCTCGCAAATAGCGCAGATCTAGGTCGCTTATAGAGGTTAAAAGGTTCCTTTTTTCATATTCATTTGCTAATTCGCAGATATCGATGGCGCTTGGGAAAAGATCTATGACGTCCCAGTTTTTTTTGGACCCCTCGGGAAAGAGTTTTGTTCCTTCACCTGCCACCGCAATGGGCTTTTGCGTTTTAACTAGGTCTTTAACATCTTCACGGCCCAGCAGGCAATCTTCGAATTCTGTCCTGAATCGGCTTTGGTTCCAAAGGTATCCCCCAACGGCAAATTGCCCCATTCTGGCATCTATCACTGTGATGAGTAATTGGTTGTTTTTAAGGCCAATTATGCGCTTATAAGTCGCCGCCAGAACCTCAAGAGTTGATAATCCGCAAACCGGCAGATCCAGTGCGAATGCCAAGCCTTGAATTAGTGAAAAACCAATCCGTAGCCCAGTAAATGAGCCCGGGCCGACAGTTACACCGAGACTTTCAACTGCATTTATACTGGCACCTGCCTCGTGCAACACCTCGTCAATCATTTGGAGTGCCTTTTGACTGCTCGATCGCTCATCTTCAGAACACAAGCTATAGATCTTCTCGTTGGCACGAAATGCGACGGAACATGGCCGTGTCGCCGTCTCAACCGCTAACATAATTGACAACTTTATCTCCTAGGTGATTTTCTACCGTCACCAACATTGGCTTTCGACTGGAAGAACCAAAACGTGAGAGACTCTGATCATCGTCAAAGAAGCCATTGTCACGAACGCTTGTTGTACACAAAAATTATTTTGCAGAGTTTAGCGCATCCAGAATTCTTTTCCGAACCTCCGAGAGCAACCCAAGCCCATCCACGACAAAGAGCCTTGGAAGGCCGTTTTTGATATTGAGTTGCTGATAAAATGCCATTAACGGCTTTGTTTGTTTATGATAGATCCCAAGCCGATTTCGAACTGTCTCCTCTTGGTCATCTTCACGTTGGATGAGCCCTTCGCCCGTTTGGTCGTCCAAGCCGGCTCTTTTCGGGGGTTTATGTATTACATGATAGGTGCGGCCAGAGCTTTTGTGTACTCTTCGGCCGCTCAGCCTGGCAACAATCTCTTCGTCACTGATTTCGATTTCAACAACACTATCCAGACATATCCCGGCATCCTCAACTGCCTTAGCTTGGGGAATGGTGCGAGGAAAACCATCAAAGAGGAAACCACTCTTGCAGTCGTCGTGCGAGATGCGCTCCTTGACGAGAGCAATGATGATTTCATCCGGCACTAAGGCGCCAGATGAAACAATTTTTTTAACTTGCATACCAAGATTTGTCCCTTCTTTAATGGCCTCTCTTAGCATATCACCGGTAGAAATCTGAGGGATCCTGAAATGCTCCGTCACGAATTGCGCCTGAGTGCCTTTGCCTGCACCCGGGGGACCTAGTAAAATCATCTTCATGATCTAATCCAGCCTACTTTTTAATATCAAAAATTGTTTACTTTCGCCTGTGCTTAAACGAGTATGAAATTTATTCATCTTTTATTCTAGAGACATTAAGGAGTTTGTCTTAGACTGCTATACCTTACATTGATTAAAAAGAGCACACAACTCGTTGGTGCCTCAACAAACTCGGTTACACTAGGTTTTATAATTATTCTAGGGATTTAACCAACAACCACATTTCATCAAGTTCATCTTGAGACAGCTTTGTGATGTCATTCTCGGGAGCTAATTTTTCCATAGAATCAAACCGCATTGTAAATTTACGGTTTGCTTTTCTGAGGGCACTCTCTGGATCTATTTGAAGATGTCTCGAGAGATTTATCACAGTAAACAACAAATCTCCCAACTCATTTTCTATGCAAGAGTTATCTCCTGAATCAATTTCTTGCTCCAGTTCGCCCAATTCCTCGAATATTTTGTAAAGCACTTCCGCGCTAGATTTCCAGTCAAAACCGATTGCTGAAGCTCTCTTTTGAAGTTTCAGTGCTCGCTTGTTTGCAGGTAATGCATGGGGAATATCATCGAGAAAACCAGCCTTACCCATATGTTTTCGCTCATTCTTTTTAATTTCTTCCCAGTTATCCTCAACGCTACTTAGATGAACGTTTAATTTTTTGTGAAAGCCGGATTTTAATGACCCATCCGGAAAAACATGGGGATGTCTTCGAATCAGTTTTTCAGTTAGTGAATGAATTACATCATCTAAGTTAAAAAAGCTGTCCTCTTCAGCCAGACGACACAGAAAAATGATCTGGAAAAGTAGGTCACCCAATTCATCACGAAGATTCATAAAATCGAAAATTTCAACGACATCGATGACCTCATACACTTCCTCAAGAGCGTGAGAAATTATGCTTTTATAGGTTTGTTTCTGATCCCAAGGGCACCCAAAATCGGGATCCCTGAGTCGAGCCATCAAGTAACGCAAGTCATCGAGAGAATATTTTTGTTCCATTTTTCGGAGGCCTTTCAAGTGGCGACTTGTTTAGTTTTCAGTCTAAGCGCTCGAGAAACCATCCATTATCTTATGGTAACTTTCCAAACGTTCACCAATGATCAATCTCTCCCGGACGGCTTTCAGCAATGCGCAACTTGCTTCACTCCTATGGGTGCAATCGCGGAATTTGCACAGACCTAAGAATGGCCGAAAGTCAATAAAGCACTCTAGGATGTTCTTCTTGTCCAGATGAGTTAGTGAAAACTCTCTGATCCCCGGGGAATCAATTATTTTACCCCCAGATTTCAGGCGATAGAGTCTTGAAGCAGCAGTTGTATGCGCACCCAAGTTGGTTTTAGAGGAGAGAGCGGTAATAGGGCTATTTGCAGTTGGCATGAGATAATTGAGTAACGATGTCTTGCCGACTCCAGATTGGCCGGAGAAGATAACCATGCTGTTGCACAAATATTCTTCAAGTATTTGCATTCCTTCCCCTGTTTTAGCCGAAACCATGATGATCTTATAGCCGATTCTCTGATATTTTTTCACAAGTATTTGGATCTCTGTATCATGGTGATCCTTCAGAAGATCTGTTTTATTAATTATCAAAATAGGTCTTACATGTTGCGCCTCAGCGGCCACTAAGTATCGATCGATTAAATTGCTATCGGGTTTGGGAACGCAAGCAAAGACGATCGCAATGCAATCGACATTAGCTGCCATTGAGCGCATTCTACCTTTGCTGTCTGGTCTGCATATTTCAGAGGATCTTGGGATTCGGGCTATGACTATCCCGCATGGGTCGTAGTGTTGCCATAAAACTTGGTCGCCCGCCACTAAAGGTTCCAAATTCGCTCTTTTGTGACAACGATACACCCTGTCTTTGAAGACGTTTTCACGTCCTTCAATATCTACTTGTGAACCATAGTTACAAATCACTTCTCCAGACATCTCTTCGGAGAGTAGATCACTCTCTTGAGTTATTTTCGAGCGTCTCGGCTCATGAGATTTCTTTCGACAAAGTTTCGTTTGGGACTGTTGGCGGCGTGAAATTTTTTGTTGTTCCATCCGGTAGCTCATCGATTTAAGTTACAGATTGTCTTTTCATTGGACCCAAGCATATAGCATAATTACTCCGATAAAAATTGTCCGATGCTGTTAAAAGCGTGATAGACAAGAACTTCACTTAGAAAATGACATCGGTTATAAAATAATGCTCAAAAGCCCGCCTAATTTGATTTGGATCGATCTTGAGATGACCGGATTGTCGCCGGACTGTGATCGCATAATAGAAATTGCCACTATTGTAACGGATAGCGACCTCAATGTGTTGGCAGAAGGACCGGCTTTGGCAATTAAACAAGCCGACGCCGTTCTCGATTCAATGGACGACTGGAATACCCGTCAGCACGGAAAGACAGGACTCACTGAACGGGTGAGGGAGAGCATAATTGACGAACAGCAAGCAATGCTCTTGACCATCAATTTTCTTAACAAATGGGTCGGAACTGACGAGTCGCCCATGTGCGGCAATTCTATTTGCCAAGACAGACGGTTTTTGGCGAAGCATATGCCCGAGCTAGAGAAATTTTTCCACTATCGCAATCTAGATGTTTCTACGATTAAAGAATTGGTTAAGCGATGGAAGCCGGCGCTACTCAATGGCTTTAAAAAGCAAACTACTCACAGGGCAATGGATGACATCCATGATTCTATTGAGGAATTACGTTACTATAAACGGTGTTTTTTTAGCCTTTAGTTTCTCCCTTTGCCTTTTAATTGCCCAAATTACGTGCTCCTTAACCATTGGCGACAATGTGGATATGCTTTGCTCAAGAACGTCTAATATTTTGTTAGATCCATCTGCGTTGCCGAGGCCAATGGCAAGGTTCCGGCGCCACATTTCATAGCTTACTCTTCTAATCGCCATACCTTCCGTTTTTTCAATGAATTCATTTTTGTTCCAATTGAAAAGGGTTACCAAATCGGAGGAGTCTAAGTTATGACGCGGAGCAAAATCGGCTTCTTTACTTTGAGTGACATCTTTGTTCCAGGGGCAAATGATCTGGCAATCGTCGCAACCGAAAACACGATTGCCCATTAGTGGTCTTAGTTTTGTAGGTATAGAGCCTTTGTGCTCTATTGTGAGATATGAAATACACTTCCTCGCATCAAGGACATATGGTTTGGGGAAAGCATTCGTAGGGCAAGCAGTAATGCATGCTCGACATTTCCCGCATCTATTTGGTTGGGTGACATTATCTGCAGGTAGGGGAAGAGAAGTGTAAATTTCCCCGAGAAAGAAGAANGATCCTGCAGTTTGATTGAGTATAAGAGTGTTTTTCCCCATCCAACCGATACCAGCCTGCTCAGCTAAGGGTTTTTCCATCACCGGCGCGCTATCGACAAATGCACGCTGGTTTAGTTGCATTTCCGGGAGTGCGGTTCTTATATTCGAAACTAATCTGGCTAGTCTACGGCGCAAGACCTTATGGTAGTCCCTGCCAAGAGCATAACGCGATATGTATGCCTTATCATTGGATCTAAGCACAGCAATCATCTTGTCATCATTTAAGTAATCAAATCTTACACAGATTACTCTAACAGCATCTTGGACTAAATTGGCGATTATATAACGCTTTTCGCCATGACTAGACATCCATTCCATCGACCCATTGAATCCGTTGGATAGCCAAGAATGGAGATGTTTAGATGCTTGACTCAGGTCCGGTTCGATAATGGCTACCTGTTGAAAACCTAGCTCTGTTCCCCAGTCTTTGATTCTTTTTGCTAGGAGGTCAAGATTTTTTGTATTACTGTTAACTTTTTGCACAGCTTGCTTGTTCTTCTACATTATAATTCATGCGATAAATCTTGGGGGATGTCTTTATCATGTCATCAAATTCAAAAAGTGAATGGTCATTTACGGTTGAAAAAGTAAAAAGCATTGAGGCACGAGCAGTTCGATCGCCTGGGCTAAGTATAACGAAACTGATGGAACGTGCCAGTATGGCCGTGTTTAAAGAGATAGAGAGAAAGTTTGGAGGGGCTAGCGAGTTAACGATCTTCTGTGGCACTGGGAACAATGCGGGCGATGGTTATCTGGTTGCGGCAATCGCAGCAGCGAATTCGGTTCGTGTGAGTGTTATGGAGGTTGGTGATGTGCAAAAACAGAGTGTGGAGGTAGCTCACGCTAGATCTATTGCTGCCAAATCAGCGGTTAAATTTTTTACCCCGGAAACTGAGTTGGAGATAAAAGAGGGAGTAATTATTGATGCTCTTATCGGCACCGGCTTGCGCAGTCAGATGAGCGCTAATTTCGTTGAGGCTATAAAAACAATTAACGAATCGAAAATGCCCGTGGTAGCTATAGATTTGCCCTCTGGTCTCGACGGTAATACTGGTGATGTTCCGGATTTTGCAGTACAGGCCGATCTTACTGTAACTTTTGTAGCTTTGAAGCGAGGCATGATGACTGGAAAAGCGTCAGCCTACTGCGGAGAAATAGTTTTGGCATCACTAGAGATTCCCGACTCTCTTCGCAACATCGAAACTTCTGACTCAAAACTGCTGCGGCTGAAGTATTTGTTGGGGCATTTACCCGAGAGATCCAAACTGGCTCATAAATATCATTTTGGTCATGCCATGGTCGTTGGAGGAGAGTTTGGTTTTGGTGGGGCTGCTATTATGGCTGCGCAAGCATGCATGCGGACGGGGGCAGGATTAGTGTCTCTGTGTTCTCGCATCGAGCACATTGGTTCAATGTTGGCGCGACAACCTGAGGTGATGGCGCATGGGGTCGCTTCGGGTCAAGAATTGGAGCCCCTCTTAGATGCGGCTACCGTGTTAATAATCGGCTCAGGACTCGGCAAGTCAGCTTGGTCGGAGCAACTTCTGCAAAAGTCGCTTCGCGCAGGCCATCCGATGGTTGTGGATGCAGATGCATTAAATCTGATTGCGGACGGTTGTATGAAAATTAATTTTTCTGAATTGTCTTGGGTGATTACTCCTCACTCCGGGGAGGCGGCTCGACTTCTTGGGACGTCCGTTCAGCTAGTTGAGAAAGATCGGTTCTCTGCCATAAAGGCACTGCAAGAAAAATACTCCGCCACCGTCATTCTTAAAGGTCCCGGGACACTAGTCGTTGGTGATGCGGCAGCTGGTCCAAGAATCTGTCCTTATGGCAACGCCTCTATGGCAACCGCAGGCTCGGGAGACGTGCTCGCTGGAATTGTTGGATCACTCCTAGCACAGGGTATGCCATTACAATTGTCAGCAGAGTTGGGATGCTGCATTCACTCCAAGGCAGCAGATTTAGCGGTTGAAAGATTTGGTCAATTTGGGTTGACGGCAACAGATATCCTGTCGTGTGTGCGCGCGATTCTTAATTCCCGTCTCACTGATTCTGTTGAGAGACTCGCGTCTCCGGAGGTAAAAGAGGTTGGGTGGGGAAAAACACTCTTATACTCAATCAAACTGCAGGATCTTTCTTCTTTCTCGGGGAAATTTACACTTCTCTTCCCCTACCTGCAGATAATGTCACCC
>NZJL01000108.1 GCA_002692165.1 Porticoccaceae bacterium | reverse complement strand
GTTGATTTCAATATCATCGGTCTCGTCTGCCTCTGCAAGAATAGCCACAGTGCATGCTGACGTGTGCACTCTACCTTGGGACTCGGTCGCAGGAACACGTTGAACGCGATGGGCTCCAGATTCGAATTTCAATCTAGAATAGACTTCTCGTCCTTCGATTCTGGTAATAATTTCTTTATAGCCCCCATGATCGCCATGATTAGCACTTATAATTTCTAGCGACCATCCCTGACGTTCAGAATATTTACAGTACATTCGAAATAGATCGCCCGCAAAGAGTGCCGCCTCATCACCCCCTGTTCCTGCGCGAATTTCCAAGTATACATTTTTGTGGTCATTCGGGTCTCGAGGCAATAATAATGTTGAAAGGATCAATTCAAGTTCACATTTTCGAGCTTCTCCTCTTCGAAGCTCCTCTTCAGCCATTTCACGCATATCTTTATCTAGGTCTTTCACCAATAAGGCCGCTGCGTGCATATCAGACACCACGGCTTCGTAAGCGGTATAGTTTTTCACAACAGGCTCAAGCTCGGCATATTCTTTGGACAACTCCCGGTATTTGGTTTGATCAGTAATTATATCGCCATCACTGAGCAGTGCCTCCAGCTCTTGAAAGCGTTCTTCTAACATTTGTAACTTTCCCAAAATAGAGTCTTTCATCAATAATCAACCGAGTAAGAGTGAAGTGCCGTTATGCGGTCGTTTAGATTGACCAACCCGTTCATTTAGTCTCTTTCAAGTCAAAAAGGTCATGAGTAGCATGAATTGTATCATCTCGACCTTCTTCACCAGCAAGTTTCAACCGCGCAGTGGGTTTATGCATCAGCTTATTTGTCAAGTTACGAGCTAAGGTATCGATCACGTCTTTGGCATTGTGTCCGCGCTCAATTGCACCAAACGCTTTTTCCACCTCGATGTCGCGGATATTTTCGACACTGGTTCGAAATGCCCGAATGGTCTCAACCACTGATGACTCCCTTTTTAGCCGTACCCAGCTATCCAGTTCCTGATCAACGATATCATTTGCAATATCAGCTGCCGATTCCCTGGCTCGAATATTTTCCTCTATAACGCCTTTTAGGTCATCTACGGTATACAAATAAATGTCCGAGAGGGATTCCACCTCAGGTTCTATATCGCGAGGTACAGCAATATCCACCAAAAACATTGGTTTATTACGGCGTTTTTTTAGCGCAGATTCGACTGCACCTTTCCCTAAAATGGGCAATTGACTAGCTGTAGAGGAAATGACAATATCCGCCATATGTAATCGATCAGGGATATCAGACAGAAGAATCACTTCAGAAGCAATGTGCCCCACGACTTTTTTTGCTCGACTTAACGTCCGATTCGCGACAGAAATATGCCCAACATTTTTTTGTTTCAAATGTTTTGCAACTAACTCTATAGTTTCTCCTGCTCCAATTAATAAAACACTTAACGATTCAAGACGAGAAAAGATCTGCTCAGCCAAAATGACTGAGGCATATGCTACAGAAACTGGGTTTTGGCCTATCGCTGTCTCCGTCCGAACTCTCTTAGCAGTAGCAAATGCGTGCTGAAATGCTTGGTTTAATTGCGCAGACACCGTCCCTGCTTCAAGCGCTACAGCATAAGCGGATTTAATTTGACCAAAAATCTGTGGTTCGCCCAAGATAAGGGAGTCCATACCACTGGCTACTTTGATTAACTGCCTCAGCGCTTCGAGTCCTCTATGGCAATAATAGTGGTCCTTAATCTCTGCGGGCTGAATTTTTTTTGCTGATGCAAGCCACTCGACAATAGCATCATCGCTTACTTCACCCGCCAAATAAATTTCTGTTCGGTTGCATGTGGATAATATAACCACCTCAACTAAAGCCAATTCATTAGCGGCAGCCCTCAAGTGCTCCACCATTGTTTCAGGTGCAAAAGCAACTTTCTCACGAAAATTAACGCCTGCCGACTTGTGATTAAGGCCAAAAACTAAAATTTTACGCACTCCTTAAGAGCTCATATATTTATGCAAAACGTATTATAATGTCTAGTGTCGCGCAACTCGCATAAAGTTCACGCTTATTATAACTCGGACAAATTCAGTCTCGCGCCAATTTTTTAACGAGAACCACTGAACAGTTCCTTTAAAAACGACTCATATATAGCAATCGTTGTTTTAGTCCTAAATTTCCGCGAAAATATCAAAATGACAAAATTTCACTCAATATACGCAACTGCACTTTGTTTTTGCCTCCTGATGACCGGGTGTTCAAACAATCTACTCAAAAATCCCGACAAACCCAGGCTAGAGCATGACAAGATCGAGTTAACTCGAAACTCACCAGACAAGACCAAGCCTTTCGAAGAAGGCACATTGTATGAACTTCTGGTAGCAGATGTAGCGCTGATGCGCCAACACTATGAAACTGCTCTAGGCATTTACTCAACCCAAGCATTTGAAACGCGGGATGAGGCAATCACAGAAATGGCATTCGGAATAGCGCATAATTTTAGACAGCCCCAAAAAGCTCTTGCCTTGGCCAAATTATGGATAGAAATCAACCCGAAAAGCGTTAGTGCCCACAAAGCAATTATACAGTCATATGCGCTCTTGAGAGACCCTGTAAGTGCATTGCCCTATGCCGTTTGGATCTCACGAAATGAAAATAATGAGGACGTATTTCTTGCAGTCACAACTATCGCTGATAGAGGTTCTCAAGAACAAATTGATTCGTTAATCGCTTCCTATCAAAATACCTCCATTGCTCCAGGCAAGGAGCATTTGAGCCAACTGGCGATTGCATTGCTGTTACAAAAGAGTGGCCGCTTTGGAGAAGCAGAGTCAACCATAAAAGTTTTTCTCAAAAAATCAAAAAATGATCCGCGTGGAATTGCCCTCCTAGCTGAAGTGCTTGATTCTCAAAAAAAGGTTGGCGAGGCCGCAAAGCTTCTGCGTAAAGCGCTTGAAAAAAATCCATCCAATGAAAAATTACGCGTCCAATATGCGAGGTTATTGACCGATTATGACCGTAAAGAGGCGCTGTACCAATTTGAGCTTTTAAACTTATCTAACCCAGAGAATCACGAGATTAAATACTTATTGGCACTTCTCTATTTAGATCAAGATTTACCAGATCTTGCTTACTCCAAGTTAAGGGATTTAATTAGCTCTGACCGTTTCTCCCAAGATGCGCTTTTCCATTTAGGAGTCATTACTGAAAACAAGGGCGACGACAGCGCTGCCCTTCACTACTATGCGCGAGTAACAAGCGGTAGACATTTTCTAATGGCTGTATCACGTAGCATGGAATTGATTTTAAAAGGTTTTGATTTTACTTCAGCAAGACTATATCTGTCTCGTTTGCGTGAAACTATTCCAAGCCAAGTTATTCCTCTGTTTGAATTAGAGGCGCAATTTTTAGTAAGAGCGAAGCAAGAAAAAGAAGCAGTTTATGTCCTCACAAAGGGCTTAAAAATAGAGCCTCAAAATGAAGATTTATTGTATGCCAGAGCGATGATTGAAGAGCGACAGGGAAACTTTCATGAAATGGAAAACGATCTGAGAGCTATTATCTCTCAAGACCCTGATAACGCTTCAGCATTGAATGCTCTGGGTTATTCAATGGTTTTGCACACAACACGCTTGCAAGAGGCCTATGATCTAATCTACAAAGCTTATTTGCTTCAGCCTGATAGTGCAGCAATTATCGACAGCATGGGATGGGTCTTATTCAAAAAAGGTGAAATCGAAAAAGCACTTCGCTATATCAAGAGGGCAATGAAATTGATGCCAGATCCAGAAATTGCGGCTCATTTAGGCGAAATATATTGGCACATGGGAGATAAAGCTTTGGCAAGGCGGGCTTGGGCGCAAGGCCTGAAAAAATCCCCCAATCATGAAAACATAATCACGACGATGTACCGGCTAAATGCTTCGGTGATCGCCCCAGAAAATATTAAATGAAGTTGCGACTGATTTTATTCATTGCGACATTTTTGGCAGGTTGCGCGTCCTATAATCCTGAAAAAAATTCTTCTCCAGAGTTATGGGAGCCAAATTCCAATCGGATGAACGATTTGAAGGATTGGCGAATCTCGGCCAAACTTAGTATCAAATCACCTTACAGCGGCTTTTCAGGACGTATAGACTGGACGCAAAAAGAATCATCATATCAGATACTCATATCGGGACCCCTAGGTTTTGGACTTGCGAGAATAGAAGGAAACGAAACATCTGCCCACATGGAGCACAAAAATGAGAGTTTTGTCGGCAGTCCAGACAAGCTGTTATCAGACGCTATTGGCATTCCCATTCCAATAGATGGATGGCGCTGGTGGCTTTCGGGATCCCCATCACCCATTGGCGGCCCAGTGGAATTTGCAGATATTGTCCTAGACAGTCACGCAACAAGCTTTTCGCAGGATGGATGGTATTTATCCTTTTCTGACTATTCACTGACGCCCATCGGCTATCTTCCGGGAAAAATAACGGGCCAAAGTGATCAATTATCATTTAAATTAATCGTATCTAAGTGGAGAAATCCGAACAATTAATAATGAAATCACTCACCAAAACAATTACTGTTTTTGCTCCCGGAAAACTAAATTTATTTTTGAACATACTTGGGAAGCGACATGATGGATATCACAATATCCAAACCCTCTTCCAACTTCTTGATATTGGGGACGAGATCTCTTTCGAAGTTATAAAAAAAAATGAAATTGTGCTCTCGCATGACTTAGTCGGAGTCAGAAGCGAAGACAATCTGATTGTAAAATCGGCAGAGCTATTACAAAAAGCTGCAAATATAAAGAATGGTTGCCACATTAACCTTAAAAAGCTTCTGCCAATCGGAGCAGGCCTTGGAGGTGGAAGCAGTGATGCAGCTACCACACTTCTGACTCTCAATGTATTGTGGGATTGCAACCTAAATACCGATAATCTCGCTATACTCGGGGGATCTCTGGGTGCTGACATACCGGTATTTATATATGGGCAAAGTGCCCTTGGTGAAGGGATAGGAAATAGGCTAATGCAATTTAATATTCCGAAGCGATGGTATTTGATCGTTACACCACCTGTAACGATCTCGACAGCTCAAATATTTTCTCATCCTCAATTGACAAGAAACTCGCCACCAATCAAAATGTGCGCGCTTGCAAAAGATCAATCTTTCAGTCAAAACCCGCTAAAAAATGATTGTCAAGCGTTGGTAGAAGAAATGTTCGTAGAAGTCGAAGAAGTTGTGCGTTGGGCTAAGGGTCATGGAGATCCACTTTTGACAGGGAGCGGCTCGAGCGTCTTTTGCAGCTTTCAAGATAGGAGGCAAGCAGAGGAAATTCTTGAAAAAGTTCCTTCGAAATGGTCGGCGTTTGTTGCGGAAGGGATTAATAAATCTCCCGTGCACGATCAACTAGGAAAACTAAGTATTGGGGCGTAGCCAAGTGGTTAAGGCAACGGGTTTTGATCCCGTCATTCGTAGGTTCGACTCCTACCGCCCCAGCCACTAGTAAAAAAGTTAAGTTAAACAGGAAACCTACCGTGTCAAGATTGATGGTCTTTTCAGGAAACGCTAATCCTGCACTTGCTCAAGAAATAGCCCGGAAACTTGGGACACCAAAAGGCAACGCTGCAGTATCTCTATTCTCTGACGGTGAAATTAATATAGAGATCAACGATAACGTGCGCGGACATGATGTTTTCATAGTACAGCCTACTTGTGCACCAACCAATCGAAACTTGATGGAATTAGTGCTNATGATAGATGCGCTTCATCGTGCTTCAGCAGGAAGAATAACCGCCGTTGTTCCATACTTTGGTTATGCTCGGCAGGATCGAAGAGTTCGATCAGTTAGNGTNCCAATAAGTGCGAANGTNGTNGCAGACATGCTCTCAAATGCCGGCGTGGATAGAGTGTTGACCGTCGACCTGCACGCTGAGCAAATTCAAGGATTTTTTAATTGTACAGTAGATAATGTTTACGGTGCTCCAGTTCTTCTAGACGATATTGAACGTCGAAATTATGCTGATTTGCAAGTGGTTTCTCCAGATATTGGCGGGGTGGTTCGTGCTCGAGCCGTGGCTAAGCAATTGGGATGTGATCTGGCTATTATAGATAAACGTCGACCCTCTGCTAACCAAACAGAGGTGATGAACCTGATAGGCGACGTAAATGACAGAACATGCGTTCTGGTAGATGACATAGTGGATACGGCGGGAACGCTTTGCAAAGCTTCTGAAGCGCTTAAAAAATTTGGCGCTTCTAAAGTGGTGGCCTACGCAACCCACCCTGTTTTAAGTGGTAACGCCATTAAAAATCTTAAAGATTCAAACCTCGACGAATTGGTTGTGACGGATAGTATCCCTTTGAATGAAGAGGCTATCAACTGTAAAGTAATTCGCACGCTTCCACTAGCACCCTTGTTAGCTGAAACTGTCCGTCGCATAAGTAATGAGGAATCGATTAGTGCTATGTTTTTGTAAGAGGCAAGACCAACCGACCTCAAATTGAGGGTCTGAAACGCCAATTCAGTTCTGGTCGCGGTCTGAATTGTCCTAAATGGGAGAACAATGATGTCAACTGAGTATACCTTAAATGCCACAGCCCGAGCTGTCGAGGGGAAAGGTGCGAGCCGCCGCCTGCGTCGTAATAATGGAGAAATACCCGCGATTGTTTATGGGGGTAAGAAAGAGCCGCAATCACTTTCTCTAATTCATAAAGATGTTGCAAAGGCCTTTGAAAATGAAGCTTACTACTCTCAAGTGATTACTCTAAATGTAGATGGAAAAACTGAATCTGTAGTTCTTAAAGATTTACAGCGACATCCTTCGAAAGCAATCCTTCTGCATATGGATTTTCTTCGGATCAGCAAAGCCACCAAACTTACACTGAAAGTGCCGTTGCACTTCTTAAATGAAGATACATGTTTTGGCGTAAAACAGGAAGCAGGCATCTTTTCTCGTGCAATGAGTGATCTCGAAATTCAGTGCCTGCCCGGGGATCTGCCCGAGTTTTTGGAAATTGATGTGGCCTCGTTAAGGCTTGGAGAAACATTACACATGTCTGACATTAAAATGCCAAAAGGGGTTGAGAGTGTTGCTCTCAGCTATGGCACTGATTACGATCAACCAATTGCATCGGTTGGCAAAGCCCGGGGTAGTAGTTCGATAGAAGCTCAAGAAAATCCTGAAATTCCCACCTCCAACGAATCGACAGGGACGAGCGATGGAACTGAAAACTAAGACTAACGAACTAGTCTCCAGTATAGGAAATTGGACAATTTCATCAAACTTATCGTCGGGCTAGGCAATCCCGGGGCTAGCTATGAAAATACCAGACACAATACTGGCAGCAATTTTGTTGTAGCACTCGCGCGGTCAAAAAACATTGAACTCAAACATGAAAGTAAATTTTTTGGTTCAACTGGGTTTCTTTGCATCGGGGACAACTATATACGGCTTTTAAATCCCTCAACCCACATGAATCGAAGCGGACAGTCCGTGTCCGCCTTAGCAGATTATTATAAAATCTCGCCCTCGCAAATCCTCGTAGCTCATGACGAACTTGACCTCCACTCTGGAACAGCAAAATTTAAGATCGGCGGGGGGCACGGTGGGCACAATGGGATAAGAGATATTATTAATAAATTGAGTAACGATAGATCTTTCGTCCGACTGAGGATTGGGATTGATCATCCCGGCGATGCTAATCAGGTGACTAATTACGTTCTGCAAAAGGCCACTTTACAACAACAAATACTGATCAATAGAAGTATCGAAAATGCTATTAGATGGCTTCATTTAATGACTCAAGGCCATTGGGAAAAGGCTATGACTGGACTCCACAGCGAGAACAATCCGCTCAATCAAGGTGGTGAAGATGGGATTTAACTGCGGGATAATCGGACTACCCAACGTGGGTAAATCTACGTTATTTAATGCTCTTACAAAGGCTGGAATAAGCGCTGAAAACTTCCCATTTTGCACTATCGAGCCAAACACCGGTGTGGTTGCAGTCCCGGACCAAAGATTGATGGCAATTGCAGATATTGTGAAACCAGAGAGGGTATTGTGCGCCCAAATGGAGTTTGTCGACATCGCTGGGCTTGTGGCCGGCGCCTCAAAAGGTGAGGGTTTAGGCAACCAGTTTCTAGCGAATATCCGAGAGACTGATGCGATAGCGCATGTAGTCAGATGCTTTGACGATGAAAATGTCGTTCATGTGGGAGAATGCGTAAGTCCGAGACATGATATTTCAGTCATTAATACGGAACTAGCTCTTGCAGATTTAGAAACCGCAGAGAGAGCCATTCAAAGGGCCCAAAAGGCGGCAAAAAGTCACGACACAAAATCCATCTCATTGGTGTCTCTCCTTGAGACCGTCATCTCTCATCTTGATAACGCTCAACCAGTCAGATCACTGCAACTCGGGCGAGAAGAATTACAATTAATAAGATCCTTCAATCTGCTGACGCTTAAACCGATGATGTATGTGGCAAATGTTGATGAGACAGGTTTTGTGAGTAATCCTCATCTCGATGCGGTGCTCGAGATCGCCGAGTCCGAGCATTCCGCAGCCCTGCCTATCTGTAATAAGATGGAAGCTGAAATCGCCGAATTGGAGGAAGATGAGCGTGGCGAATTTTTGAAAGAACTGGGGATGACAGAACCCGGACTGAATAGAGTAATTCGCTCGGGCTACGCTTTGCTGGGTCTGCACAATTATTTTACGGCCGGTCCCAAAGAGGTCCGAGCTTGGACCATTCCTATTGGCTATTCAGCCCCTAATGCGGCTGGGAAGATCCATACCGATTTTGAAAAGGGCTTCATTCGCGCTGAGACGATTGGCTATGAGCATTTTATTGCGGGAAACGGCGAACAAGGCGCCAAAGACGCCGGTAATTGGCGGCTGGAGGGAAGAGATTACATTGTCGAAGACGGCGACATCATACATTTTCGTTTCAATGTTTGAAAAGATATATCAGCGCCTTATAAATTCCCCTACTGAAGTTTGAGCGTCCATAACGAAAATTATTGGGCCTCGGCATAATCCCTCTTAAAGTTTGTCTGAAACAAAGAAGTGTATTCTCCCGAATAACGCTGCTAAATGATTATGACTTTTAAATAAATTCTCGCTAGTCTAACTTCTCTGGATCTCCAAAAACGTAGTTTAAGGGTCGTGAGCGAATATCAAGGGCTCTATCCCGAGGGTTATGCTAAGCTCTTGACAAATCGGACCCATATAGCGAGAATCTCGCCCCGTTGTATGATGTGTGTTTTATAAAGTGGCTACGTAGCTCAGCTGGTTAGAGCACAGCATTCATAATGCTGGGGTCGCTGGTTCAAGCCCAGCCGTAGCTACCAAACCTCGCTCCA
>NZJL01000107.1 GCA_002692165.1 Porticoccaceae bacterium | reverse complement strand
CCGCGCTGATTTGGAAAACCTCATTAATGAAGCGATAAAGCATTAGTGGTGAGCTTAAACCGAAAGGCATTCGGCACTTGTATTCTAAAATTTGAGCGATTTGAAAAATACTTGTTAACTGTTGCTTATTATTTTGGTTTACAATCTAGTTCGAAAACAATCAATTTGTCGGACCGACGTTGATGGGAGGTACAATGATGTCATCCACCAGTGAAATGCCCGTAATACGCAATGATTGGCGCCGGGATGAAGTGTTAGCTTTATTTAATAAACCTTTTAATGACCTGATTTATGAAGCGCAAAGTTTGCATCGTCGTTTCTTTGACCCAAATAGTGTCCAGTTAAGTACACTGCTATCTATAAAAACTGGGGCTTGCCCGGAAGATTGCAAGTATTGTCCTCAGAGCGCCAGATATGATACTGGATTGAAAAAGGAAAAATTACTTCATATCGATTATGTCTTGGAGGCTGCCAAGGCTGCGAAGTTAAGTGGCGCGACTCGGTTTTGTATGGGTGCGGCCTGGAGATCACCGCATGACAGGGACATACCCAATTTAGTGGAAATGATCAGTGAGGTGAAAGCACTTGGATTGGAAACTTGCATGACTCTTGGAATGCTTTCAGAGAATCAAGCAGAAAAATTGGCCGACGCTGGTTTGGATTATTATAACCACAACCTAGACACGTCGCCCGAGTACTATGGAGAAATCATAACCACTAGGACTTATCAAGATCGTCTAGATACTTTATCAAATGTTCGCTATGCAGGAATGAAGGTATGTTCCGGTGGAATTTTGGGTATGGGTGAGGAGCAAAATGACAGAGCAGGGTTACTTGTTCAATTAGCAAATTTGCCTGATCACCCTGATTCTGTTCCCATAAATATGTTAGTAAAGGTTTCGGGGACGCCACTATCTGATGCTGATGATTTTGAACCATTCGAATTTATTCGCACCATCGCAGTTGCCAGGCTGATGATGCCAAAATCGTATGTTCGATTGTCTGCAGGGAGAGAACAAATGAATGAGCAGATGCAAGCCCTAGCTTTTTTGGCCGGTGCAAATTCCATTTTTTATTGTGAAAAGCTTCTTACCACATCTAATCCTATGTCGAACGATGATCTTCAGTTGCTAAAAAAGTTAGGTATTCGTCCTGAGAAGTACGATTCGGTGCAATCTGATAGTGTGGATGAGTCTGAACTATATAGGATTGTTGGGGAATCTAGGGGTGATAATCTTTTTTATCGAGTGGGTTAGATATATCTGAAAAATAATGCACGCACCTTCTTTAGATAATTATCTGCGGGAAAAGCTTGAAAACCGACAAGCTCGAAATCTCTACCGTCACCGATTAAATTCGTCATCGGCATGCAAATCTGAGATGCTAGTTGAGGGGCGAAATGTGGTTAATTTCTCCAGCAATGACTATCTCGGCTTGGCAAATCATGCCGACTTAGCTCATGCTCTATCGGCAGGTGTAAAAAAATTTGGTGTCGGCAGTGGCGCTTCTCATTTGATAAGCGGTCATCATCAGGTTCACAAGATGCTTGAGGAACAGATTGCGCAATTTACTGGTAGATCAAGGGCATTGTTTTTCGCGAATGGTTACATGGCAAATATGGGAGTTCTTGGGTCGCTTCTAAGTGATCAGGATCTGATACTCAGTGATGAGTTGAATCACGCCTCTCTGATTGATGGCTGTCGCCTGAGCCGAGCTCGGTGTCTGCGTTTCAAGCATGCCAATNANNATGATTTGCAANAAAAAATNTCATCTGCGAAATTTAGANACTGCGTCGTAGTAACAGACGGAGTTTTCAGTATGGATGGGGACACAGCCCCACTTAAAGAAATTAGCGAAATTTGCTGCAAGTATGGCGCATGGCTGATGGTGGATGATGCCCACGGATTTGGCGTCCTAGGTCGGAACGGGGGTGGTTTAGTTGAGATGTTGGGGCTTGACAGTGATCAGGTTCCCATACTCGTTGGTACCTTTGGAAAGAGTTTTGGAACCTATGGAGCTTTCGTAGCTGGGAGCGAAGCCCTGATAGAGAGTCTGATACAGTTTTCCCGAAACTACATTTATACCACTGCACCCCCTCCCGCATTAGCTTATGCTACCTCGGCTAGCATCAAAATTGTTGAAAGAGAGTCTTGGCGGCTGAAAAGAGTCGCTGAAAACGTCGAATATTTCCGAGCTCTCGCGCTATGTAGGGGACTCAGCTTGCCGCAATCGGACACTCCGATTCAACCGATTTTAGTAGGCAATGATGAGAGAGTAGCTGATCTAGGGAGTCTTCTTTTGAATCGAGGTTTTCTTGTTGGGGCCATTCGTCCACCGACGGTCCCGGTTGGCAGTGGCAGACTGCGAATATCAATCTCAGCTGAACATAGTAAAGAGCAATTGGATGGGCTCATTAACATATTATGTGAACTCGGATTGAACGGTTGAAATACGTTAAATGGCCTAAGCCTTTATCGAGGCGATGATATGAGTTTGCAATGGTTTTTTGTTACTGGCACCGATACTGATGCGGGCAAGACGCTTGTGACTAGCGGACTTCTGGCACTGGCAAATGGAAGTGGTTTGCGTACTGCGGCCGTCAAACCGGTGGCTGCCGGTTCTATGAATTCTGCCGCGGGATTCCGAAACCAAGATGCCTTGTTGCTTCAAAATCATTGCAGTTATCGGTTGAGTTATGATCAAGTTAACCCTGTGGCGCTTGCTTTGCCTGTTGCTCCTCACATTGCCGCTGCTAGGGAGCAGGTTGAACTTTCTGCAGTTAAACTTATCGAACATTGTCGCGAATTTGATCACCTCTTAATTGACGTTTGTTTTATAGAAGGCGCCGGAGGATGGCGAGTTCCTCTTAATCGAAATCAGATGCTATCAGACGTGGCTATCGGCCTGCGCTGTAAAGTTATTCTGGTAGTTGGTATGCGCCTCGGTTGCCTAAATCATGCAGTGCTGACCGCTGAAGCCATAAGGAGAGATGGTTTATGCATAGCGGGCTGGGTGGCAAACTTCTTGGAGACCGAGATGCCTATGGTAGAGGAAAATATAGCAACACTTCGTGATCTGTTTGACGAGCCTTGCTTGGGGATCGTGCCGCGGTTGATGAAACCAACTGGACAGTCAGTCGCCCCGTATCTGATATTGCCAGAACAAATAAATTCATCGTGAAAATTCGGAATAGAATGTGCTGCATGCCACCAGAGAAATTGATCTTTTCTGCTGCAAAGATCAAAGCTACTTGAGGCATCATCTGATTTAAGACTAAGGATGTCATGATCTTTTGATAAGAATAAGATGAGTTATTTGTAACGTAAAAATTTGTTTATGATTCCCAATTTATAATATGCATTTGCTTCTAATTTTTTGTTCATAGTTATGGCACGTATCATCACCCGAAAACCGAACTGGGATAGTAGTGGATTACCGCCAGAGATGGACACATTATTGCGGCGAATATATGCTGCAAGAGGCATCGATAATTCTGAAATGCTCGATTTGGGTCTATCAAAGCTTCCCTCACCAGACTCGCTGAAAGGGATACATAAGGCTATAAGTCGATTGATCGAGGCTCTACTCTCAAATGAGAGAATAATTATTATCGGCGACTTTGATGCAGACGGTGCGACTGGGACTGCCTTAATGCTCTTGGGATTGAGGGCAATGGGATTTAGGTTTGTTGATTACCTGGTTCCAAACCGATTTGAGTTTGGATATGGGCTGACGCCAGAGATTGTAAGCCTGGCATTGAAACAAAAGCCCGATCTTTTGGTTACTGTAGACAATGGTATCTCTAGCATTGAGGGGGTATGTTCTGCGAATGAACGTTCTATCGATGTGATTGTCACAGATCATCATCTCCCTGGTGCTCAGTTGCCAGATGCTTGCGCTATAGTCAATCCAAATCAAGCTGATTGTCAATTCCCATCAAAAAATCTGGCTGGCGTTGGGGTATGTTTTTTCCTGTTGATTGCTTTGCGCACGGAATTACGCGAGCGAAATTGGTTTTTAAGAGAAAGTTTGGCTGAGCCTCACTTGGCAACTTGGTTAGATCTTGTCGCCTTGGGGACAGTTGCCGACTTAGTTCCACTTGACCATGTGAATCGTATTCTGGTGCAGCAGGGTTTGATTCGTTTGAGGGCCAAGAAATGCCGAGAAGGAATTTCAGCGCTCCTTCGAGTATCTGGGAAACAGTCTAATCATCTAGTTGCAGCAGATTTGGGATTTGCGATAGGCCCACGAATTAATGCAGCTGGCCGTTTGGATGATATTTCTCTCGGCATTCAGTGTTTGATTACCGATGACAGACAAGATGCTTTGGATTTGGCAAATGAACTGGACCAGTTAAACCAAAATAGGAAAAAAATTGAACGAGATATGCAAGAGGAAGCCAATGTGCTTCTAAAGAAGTTTGATTTTAGTGAAATTTCAGATTCTAGCTGCGCGATTTGTTTGTTTCATGCCGACTGGCACCCAGGTGTTGTTGGATTGTTAGCCTCGAGGATCAAGGACAAATATCAAAGACCAGTGATCGCGTTTGCTAGGGATGACGTGAATAGAGATCTTTCGCAGAAAAAACCACAATTAAAGGGTTCCTGCCGCTCAGTGCCCGCTTTGCATATTCGAGATGCGCTTGAGGCGGTTTCGAACCGTCGTCCCAAGTTGCTGAGTAGATTTGGGGGACATTCAATGGCAGCTGGACTCTCCCTGGATGAGTGTAATCTGGAATCTTTCGTACAGGAATTCCAAGCCCACGTTTCACAAAAACTGTTAACTAAAGACTATGAGGTTGCCTTCATGATCGATGGTCATCTTCGCCCCGACCAGTTGGTTCAATCAACCGCTAAACTTCTGAGAGATTCTGGCCCGTGGGGGCAACATTTTCCAGAGCCGAGCTTCTCAGATGAGTTTATCGTGGAACAACAAAAAGTGGTTGGAAAGAACCATCTTAAACTGGTTCTTCGTCATCCTGACGGGCACCGATACCTAGATGCCATTTATTTCAATATGGACATGGAAAAATGGCCCAATTACGATAGCAAGAGGTTTAATTGTGTCTATCGATTGGCAATAAATGAGTATGGAGGGCTGCAAAAATTTCAGCTTGTTATCGAGTATATGGAATCCATCTAAAAGCTCGGTTTTAACCGCAAGATGGGTGCCAGAAAAAACTTCACCCGCGATTTGATAATTGCTTGTGCCTCAAGACTAGGGTGCAAGCCATCAGTCTGAATCATCCTTTCGGTTGTCACTAAGTCTTTGAATTGGAATGGCATGAAAGGTATCTTGAATTGTGATGCCAATGAGGGATAGATTGCGGCGAAGTCTCCTGTATAGCGCCTACCGTAATTTGCAGGTATTTCCATACCAAACAATAGCGGTTCAATGTTTTTGTTTTGACACATAATGATTATCTTCTCAAGATTTGCTCTGAGAAGTCTTAAGGGGTGACCTCTCAGCCCGTCATTCGCTCCGAGTTCAATTAGCACATAATCAGGTTTAAATTCCATTAGAAGCCTTGGTAGTCTTGCTAACCCGTTGCCGCTGGTATCCCCACTGATGCTGGCATTCACAATCTTGTGGCTAGGTTCCAATTCAGCTGAAAGCAGTTGAACCCAGCCTCTTTCCTCTGCTATGCCATAGGATGCACTTAGACTATCGCCCAGGACAAGCAGGGTTGATCCGTTGCTGGTAGCGCTCAGTAGAAGAAATAAATAAAAAAATCTAGTCATACTATAATATTAGCCTCAGGACATATTCTAATCAGGTTGTCATAGGCGGGCAGCTTGGTCAGCATGACAACGGTGGAATGCATTTATGATAGATGTGAACAATGTTAGCAAGAAAGTAATGGTTTTAAACGCTGAATTAACGATTTTAGAGAGTCTAAGTCTAAAAGTCGAAATGGGAGAGAGTCTTGCGGTTATCGGACCCTCGGGTTCAGGCAAATCCACCCTACTCGGCATTATGGCTGGCCTTGATGTTCCAAGTACAGGGACAGTGCACATTGCTGGGATAAATATTACCGACATGAGTGAAGAGGGTCGAGCAGTTATGAGGTCGGAGCATGTAGGTTTTGTCTTTCAGTCGTTCCACTTACTTCAAAGTCTGACTGCCCTTGAAAATGTTTCATTGCCTTTGGAACTAAAGAATAGCACCGAGGCTCAAAAGAGGGCAACACATTACCTTGAGCGGGTCGGGTTGAAAGACAGGATGCAGCATTATCCACGCCAGTTGTCGGGCGGAGAGCAGCAACGAGTAGCTCTTGCGCGCGCTTTTGCATGCAGACCAAATATTTTGTTCGCTGATGAGCCAACTGGAAACCTCGATATAGTTACCGGGGAAGCAGTCAACAACCTAATTTTTGAACTCAACCGTGAAGAGGGAACCACACTTGTCATCGTTACTCATGAGCAGAGTTTGGCTGCCCTTTGCAGCCGTCAATTGCATCTAAAAAGTGGGTTTAATTTTACTCCAGTAGGGGAGATGAAAGTTAAATGCTAGTGTTTCGAACTTTTTTAAGAAGTTTGCGTGGTGGGCAATTTACTTTGGTGCTGGCCTCCCTTGCTCTGGCGGTGGCCGTTGTAACTTCAGTTGCACTTTTGGCTGATCGCGTGGAGAAGGCGCTTATAGATGAGTCTAGTGCGTTCCTGGCGGCTGATTTGGTTTTAGAGAGCAATTCTTTGATTGAACCCCGCCTCTCGGCAAAAGCTAGGGAGATGGAACTGCAAACGTCGACAATGATGACTTTTGTATCAATGGTCTACTCAGAGGAAGAGATGCATCTAGCTTCTGTGAGAGCGATTGACAAACGCTACCCGCTGAGAGGGGAGCTCAGTTACTCAATGTTCCCCTTCAGCGCTGACCCCGATAAGCTAAAAGTAGCTAAATCTGGTCCTCCATCTGGAGAGACTTGGGTTGATGCGCGTATCTTACCTTTGCTGAAAATTGAGCTGGGAGATTATCTTGAGTTTGGAGACATCAAATTAAGAGTTAGTCGCGTTTTAATCGACGAACCAGATTCTCGAGGCTCATTCTCATTCTACGGTGCGAGGATACTAATCAACATCGATGATGTTGCGCCGGCTGGCGTGATTTTGGCTGGCAGTCGTGTCAAGCATAAACTTTTAGTAGCTCTTCCAGATGAGATAAATCCCGTTTCATTAACAAATTATCGAGAATGGTTAGCCGGACATTTGACTATTCATCAGCGGATTATCGATCCAGAAATGGCAGAAGCGAGAATTGCGAAAGCAATAGATAGAGGACGAAGATTCTTATTGCTTGCCGGTAGTGTTGGATTGGTTCTGTCTGCAATCGCACTAGCTCTCGCGAGCCATCAGTTTGCAGTCGATGAGGTGATGCAGGTGGGTCTATTCAAAAGCTGGGGGTTTTCGA
Organism: Porticoccaceae bacterium; assembly: GCA_002692165.1. Classification (GTDB taxonomy): domain Bacteria; phylum Pseudomonadota; class Gammaproteobacteria; order Pseudomonadales; family Porticoccaceae; genus TMED48. The sequence goes on along the minus strand of NZJL01000107.1, from coordinate 124 downwards.
GAGGCAGAATTCGACGTTTCTATTTGGGTTATGGCCTGGTAATTGCCCTCGTCGGAGCCACCTTAGGCATTTGCATTGGCGCCGCCGTGCAAGAATCATTGGTTTTTTTGATCAGTGATTGGTT
>NZJL01000106.1 GCA_002692165.1 Porticoccaceae bacterium | reverse complement strand
ACAACTCTCTTTTCCATTTCCATAGCTCTAAATAAGGTTGCCATGCTTTGCTGCCATGAAATCCACTGGGCCTCGAGAGAGAAAATCGCCTCGAACTCCTTCCGATTTGCCTCAGCCAGAAATGGATCAGTCAGAGAAATCTGGAGTCCGTGAAAGTTGTTTCCTAGTCGCAGAATTTTCTGAATATCTCTCTGATGCATCATGATGGTCGCCGCATCAACTTGTGCACCAACTTGAAATACGCCAGCAACATGAACCATTTTAGTTCGAGGAAACATACCTACAGGAGATACGGTGAGACTGGGCAAAACTAGCGTGATTCGATCACCAATAACTACGCCTAATTTCCTAGCCATTGGACTCCCTATGAGAACACCGAAGTTTCCCTGATCCAAATTAGACAGGGCTCCTTCAATGAGATTTTCACTTAAACCTAAAAAAGCAGGATTATCAGAATTTAGATTTCTAAGCTCAGCACCCACTTTTTGTCCATTAGCAGACAGCATTGCGAAACTCCTTACTAGGGGCTCGACAGTTTCAACATTGCCTTGGTCCAAAACAGAATTTCTCAATTGTAAATAGGTCTTTGGAGTCAATGTGTCATCAAAAATGACAACGAGATGAGGCATGACTTTTAATAGCCGCCCCTTTATTTCTTTATCAAAACCATTCATCACAGATAAAACGATAATTAGCGCGGCTACTCCTATAGCCATTGACCCAACAGAAAACATTGAAACGAAAGAAATATATCGTTGATCACGCTTGCTAAGCGTGTAGCGCAAACCAATGAAAAAAGACATGCTTTTTGTCACGAGTTACTCAACCTCAGATGTAATCGGTTACCCCAAAATTTCATTAATTCCCGCAGACACAAAGTTCCATCCACAGAGGCCATTTTATATGTTTGCAAGAAACTAAAGCCTCTCATTAGTCTAAAGTGCTTTCATACTCTTGTTTAGATGCCAAAATATTTTACATCAAGCAAAGTTACGCTTAAGGATGTTTTTATCCTAAATCCCCTTTGGGAAGCGTTTCCATGTTACACCAGCCATTGTTTCCAAGCATCTAACAACTTGGCAGCTGTAACCAAACTCGTTGTCATACCAACAATAAAGTACGCAATTTTTATCCTTTACAATTGTCGCCTCGGAATCAAAAACGCAAGCTTGACGCGAACCAACAAAATCAGTTGAGACAGCTTCAGTAGAAAGCGTATATCCAATCTGTTGCTGCAAATCAGAGTATAGCGCCGTCCGTCTCATAAATTCGTTTAGTTTTTCTCGGTCAGTCGATGTTTTCAATTGAAGATGCAAAAGAGCCATGGATACATTTGGAGTGGGCACTCGAATAGCATTACCAGTGAGCCTACCCTCGAGCTCTGGTATCGCTTTAGCGACTGCTTTTGCCGCGCCAGTCGAAGTTAAAACCATGTTAAGGGGAGCGCTTCTGCCTCGCCTATCGCCTTTGTGATAATTGTCTATCAGATTTTGGTCATTGGTATAGGCATGAACAGTTTCAACGTGACCATATTCTATACCAAATTCATCTGACATTACTTTTAATACAGGCACAATTGCGTTTGTCGTGCATGAAGCTGCAGACACGATACTGCTTTTGGGGGAGATTTCGTGATGATTGATTCCGTAGACGACATTGGGTATGTCTCCTCCCGCTGGAGCGGTCAAAATGACTTTGGATGCTCCCGGCCTCAAGTGGCCTCTGAGACCTTCCGAGTCCCGCCAAGCGCCAGTATTGTCAATTACAATAGCATCTCTTATACCATGTATCGTGTAATCAACTTCACTTGGAGAGTCAGCATATATTATTTTTATAGGATTACCATTCACAACAAGGATATCTTGCCCCTCTAAAACCCGAATCGTACCCTTAAATGAGCCATGCACCGAATCCTGACGCAAGAGGGCCGCTCGTTTCATTAGATCATTAGCAGCGTCCCCTGGTCGGATAACAATAGCCCGCAAACGCATCACATCCCCGCCCCCGGCTTTATCTATCAGCAGACGTGTAATTAGTCTGCCAATTCGACCAAAGCCATAAAGCACGACATCTCTTGGTCTTGGCAGTGGTTTAAAGTCTGAACCAATTATTTCTGCAAGCACTATATCCAAAAACTCTTCTATGGTTTTCTGGCCAGAAAGCTCTTGATAGCTGACCACCATTTTTCCGATATCAATATGCGCAGGTCCGATTTGAAGTTTAGACATGGCCTCAAGCATTGGATAGGTCTCGAACTCCGAAAGCTCATTGCTCTCCACTTGCCTAACAAAACGGTGGGCCTTCATCAGATCGATGACGGACATATTGACCATATTACTTCCATACATATATGTGGATACATTTTTCTCTCTGTAAAGTGCGCCAATTAATGGGATCATTCCCTCGGCTAGGGCCTCCCGCTCCTTCCAGTCTCGGAAAAAATCGTCTGGCAGAGGTCTGTGCTCTTCTATCACTGCTAAGCTCCTAAATTGACTATTTAAAGTGTGCGCGGCATTATCGGATAGTCCTAAACTTCAAGCAACTAAACAGTTACAATACAATCTACATCAGACGATGGGCTATAGTCCTATCAGTCATATCTGAGCGCTTACCTCCAAAAAGCCACATTAGGATGATCAGATCATTTAATTATCGCAAAGTAGCCGCCACTCACAAATGAATTTCTTTAATTTGGAAACATTGCTTACCGATCCCACCATAAACCAGGTTGGAGGACTCATCGGCTCTATAAAAGCGCTTTTTGCCGCCGAACATGCGGCTAACTTTGATGGTTTGACTATGGTAGTTACGGACTCATCACTGCAGGCTAGGACGCTGACCCAGGGCATTAGATTCTTTGCGGGCAATGATAGTCAAACTATCTATGATTTTCCTGATTGGGAAACTCTAGCTTATGACGTTTTTTCTCCGCACAAAGACATCATATCAAGACGCATCCGAACTTTAGCCAAACTTCCTGAGAGCCGGAGAGGCGTGTTGATAGTGCCAGTAGCTTGCCTAATGCAACGTTTAGCTCCAACTGATTTCGTTGCGGCCCGCGCTTTTAAATACCAAGTAGGAGAAACTATTAATCGCGAGGTTCTTCAAAAACAGCTCCATCATGCGGCATACCGCAAAGTCACCAGTGTTTATGAGCATGGCGAGTATGCCTTTCGCGGATCCATTATCGATATCTTCCCGATGGGTTCTGATAAGCCTTTTAGAATTGATCTGCTGGACAATGAAATCGAATCATTGCGTGTGTTTGATGCGGATTCGCAAATCACCATATCAGCCATGAATTTGATTGAAATACTTCCAGCACACGAGTTCAGCCTTGATAAACAATCGATTAATTCGTTTCTTAATAATTGGCATGAAAAGTTTCCCAACAGTACTAACCATTGTCAAATCTACAAAGACATCTCGAACGGAATTGCACCGCAAGGAATCGAATATTTCCTAAGTCTATTTTTTCAAAGAACGGCAACTCTATTTGACTATATCCCTCGGAATGTCCGCCTGTTGTGTTTTGAAAATGTGCAGGAAATGGCAGAAAAGTTTTGGATTGAAGCAGAAACCCGTTACAGCGACCATAATATTGATCCTGCCAGACCTCTTCTTCCGCCAGAGGATATATTTTTAACCAAAAATGAGCTTCGCGAACGGCTTGCCGAATCGAATACCAAAGTCCTCCACAACTCGCCGTTGAATGCAACAGGCAATTTTACAGAAACGAGTATTCGGCAATTTCCAGATATTTCGGTAGACTCCATCTCTTCAATTCCCATGGCCAAATTCACCAGCTTTTTAGGAACATTGCAGCTCGCTCATACCGCAAGAATTCTTTTCTGTGCAGAAACCGCGGGAAGGAAAGAGCGGATCTTAGATTTGCTCCGCCCTCAGGGGATTAAGCCAGAGGCATGTTCTGATTGGATTCAATTTTGCAATTCCAATATGACATATGGCATTGTGACATCTTCTTTAGATGGTGGCTTTTATTGCGCTGAGAAATCCATTTTTTTGATCACTGAAAGAGAGCTTTTTGGCGAGAAGGTCCTGCAAAAGCGTAGACGTTCCCGAGCCGCTCGATCCCCTGATCTGATTTTCAACAATCTAGATGAGTTAAAACCGGGATCTGCCGTCGTGCACATCGAGCATGGGGTGGGACGTTATCAAGGATTGGAAACTTTAACGATTGATAGAACTCTCCAAGAATTTCTTGTGCTTGTTTATGCAGGCGATGCAAAACTCTACGTGCCCGTCTCATCGTTACATCTAATAAGCCGCTTCAGCTCTGGTGATCAAATTGAGGCGCCGCTTCATCAGTTGGGTAGTGAGAAGTGGAAAAAAATAAAACAAAAAGCCGATAAACAGGTAAGAGATGCCGCAGCAGAGCTGCTAGACATATACTCAAGACGGGCTGCCCAGCACGGCAATGCTTGTTCAGAGAACCAAGAGGAATACATTAAATTCTGCGAGGAATTTCCTTTTGAGGAGACTCCTGATCAGCTGGATGCAATCAGTGCAGTTAGAAAAGATCTTCTGAGCACACAACCCATGGATAGGCTTATTTGCGGTGACGTTGGCTTTGGCAAAACAGAGGTAGCGATGCGAGCTGCGTTCATATCGGTTTTTAGCGAAAAACAAGTTGTCGTTCTAGTGCCTACGACGCTTCTAGCTCAACAACATTTGCAAAATTTCAAGGATCGTTTCGCTAATTGGCCTGTTGCCATTGAGTCCTTATCACGTTTTAAGACTGCAAAACAGCAGAACTCGACAATCAACTCGTTCGAGCGCGGAAAATTAGACATTCTAATTGGTACTCACAAGCTTCTTCACGGCAAAATAAATTATAAAAATCTTGGCATGATGATTATTGATGAAGAACATCGATTTGGGGTTCGCCAGAAAGAAAAAATTAAGTCATTTAGGAGTCATATAGATATTTTGGCTCTGACAGCCACGCCTATTCCTCGCACACTCAACTTGTCCATGAACAAGATACGGGACCTCTCAATAATCGCTACTCCTCCTGCAAGGCGCTTGGCTGTTCGGACTTTTGTCAAGACTTACGAATCAAGAATTATCCGTGAGGCAATATTGCGAGAAACCAAACGAGGGGGGCAAGTATATTTTTTACACAATGATGTCAAAAGCATTGATCGCATAGCGCTAGAAATTGCGCAACTCGTGCCAGAGGCCCGCGTCGACGTGGCTCATGGGCAAATGCGGGAGCGGGCGTTAGAAAGGATAATGTTCGACTTTTATCATCAACGCTTTAATGTACTGGTTTGCACCACCATAATCGAAACCGGAATCGATATACCGAGCGCAAATACTATAGTGATTTCTCAGGCAGATAAATTTGGTTTGGCCCAGCTGCACCAACTACGAGGGCGTGTGGGACGATCACATCATCAGGCTTACGCGTATCTGATGACATCACATGAAAAGAAGCTGACGAGGGACGCAACCAAGCGTTTGCAGGCCATCTCAGAGGCCGATTATCTCGGTTCTGGTTTCACATTGGCAACGAACGATCTTGAAATTCGAGGCGCGGGAGAGCTTCTCGGGGAGGAACAAAGTGGGCACATTGAGGCCATCGGCTTTTCACTATATCTTGAGATGCTCGACAACGCAGTGCGCAATATTCTGCCTAACAGCAAGGGCACTGATCTAGAGAACGTGTGGCACGGAACTGAAGTCAATCTGAACGTTTCCGCCTTAATAACGGAGGACTATCTTCCAGATGTAAATATGCGATTAGTTTTTTACAAACGTCTTGCAAATTGTAAAAATGAAACCGATCTACATGATCTCCAGGTTGAAATGATAGACAGATTTGGACTGCTTCCTGAACCAACGAAAGGTCTATTCAGGCTCGCTGAACTCCGCCAATTCGCGCAGAAATTAGGGATACGAAAAATTGAGGCTGGCCGAACTGAGGGTAGGCTATGCTTTGGGGATAACACTCCCGTTGAACCAAAGATCATAATTACAATGATCCAGAATGAACCACAAACATTTCAAATTCAGCGCAATGATCAGCTAAAGTTCCGCACTAATATGGAAACCACCGATATGCGTTTTTCAGCTGTATCAGGCATACTGAATCAGCTGCTTTCGGAAATGCGAATTAGTTAATTCTAATTAAGACAAAAGAGTTACCTCTCAATGATTAAACATGTCTTTATTAAGAAAAAAATGAATCATTTTGTTTCCCGTAGCTTAGCGGTGAAATTCCTGTTTGGCATTATCATGAACACTCATGCAGATAGTTACTTGGATGCATGGGAACCATCAGACTGGTTTCAGGCTGAAGTTATCATTTTCAAACAGATCGGATCTAAACATTCTGAGTTACCCCCGAGAAACTATGAATTATCTTATCCAGATCGATGGAGAAGACTGATTGATACAAAAAACCCAATCAAAATTGGCGACCTTGCGCGCGTTCATGACAAAGCGGAAGGCACACACAATCCTTTAGGGGAAGTGTTTGTTCAAAACGCTTACGAATACTTTCAAAATGAAATTAAGAACAAAGACCCAATTTCACTGTCTCACTTATTGACGGACAATGAAGATCACCAAGAAAAAAAGATGAAACCAATTTTTGAGTTGCCCTACTCAATATTACAATCCAAAGATCGTAATCTGAATGAAACTGCGGCTGGACTTGCACGAAGAAATATGTATGAGGTGCTCTTCCACGAAGCTTGGCGTTTTCCAGCGGAAAATAAAGTTAGAGGTAGGTGGGTTATTGTACGTGCCGGCTCTAACGTTGGAGAACATTTTCAGCTGGAGGGAAGCATCCGCTTCTATAAGTCTAGGTTCATGCACTTCGAAACAAAATTATGGTTCACAGATTTAACTGAAAAAAACTTATTAACAAACCCGATACATTTGCCGACGCTGCGCAAATCAACTATCGAAAAAAAACCACTACTGACAACAGAATTCCCTCTAAAATTGGGAACGAATAGACAATCCCAGCTACCAATGGTCGATACAGAGACCTCCACCATCGCTCTCAAAAGCGATAAAAAGCATCAAACCTCTGGTCGGTCGCTCACTGCCCAGCCTGCCGGCATAGTTGGCGCAAACACAGAAGATTTGGAGAACCTTTATCCTTCGGGTAACCTCTGGACTTTCGATCAAGCACGGAGACTCCGAGAAACAGAAATACATTACCTAGATCATCCTGAACTAGGAATAATTGTCACCGTAGACTCGTATCAGCCGATCCTGCTTAATCCAGAGGATAGACCGGAGTCTGTCTATGAATGAATCAATAATTCGGGGCCCAATAAATTTTTCCCGACTCGGGCTCATGCAGTTATTTCAGATGCTAATTTTAAGCACCGCTGATTGATTTTCTCCGAGTTTTGAGAGCCGAATTTCGGCTCAAGGGTAGAGACCATAACGAATTAGGTGTGTCGTCCACATAAAGAGCATTTTGATTGCCTCACAAGCTGACCGTTTGGTCTGCCCTCTTCCCGAAGTAAGCAATTCGCTGTCAAAACCTTCAGATAGCTTGATATCGACCATCAGTACGTGCAAGCTATACTTATAGATTTGTGTCAATCGACTCCACGAATTTTTCCCTAAAAGATGTCAGTGCCTTACACTCAGCACATGAAGTCACGGGAAAAATCATAGATAGGAAATCTTTGATAACGCCCTCGGGATAGAATGATAGGGGCGAGTTCAGCTATTTGTATTGATTTTTACTCGCAAGCCGGGTGAGTTCTTCAGACATTGGAACCTGGGGTAAATCCAAAGTGGTTGTGGGAAAAGCAACTTGAGCTCCTGCCTCAGATATTATTTCCGCGATTCGCAATAGAACATCATGTTTGACATTATGAAAATGAATCCAGTCAATTGTCACCGTAAAGGTATAAACAAAAAAATCAACAGAGCTAGGTGAGAACCTATCAAAATTAACAATCAAAGTTTGTTTCTCGTCGATTTCTGGGTGCTCTATCAACATACTCTTTACCGCAGCAACAATAGTATTCATTTTATTTATATCGTGATAGCGAATTCCTAACGTCTCGAATATTCTGCGATGCGTCATACGGGATGGGTTCTCAACTGCTATGTTGGCAAACACGCTATTTGGTATATAAAGTGGGCGTTTGTCAAACGTTCTTATTCGAGTGAGACGCCAACCTATGTCCTCGACAGTCCCTTCAATCTCCTGATCTGGTGATCGTATCCAATCGCCAACCGAAAATGGTCTATCCAAATAAATCATTAAACCACCAAAAAAATTCGCCAATAAATCCTTGGCGGCGAAACCGACCGCAATTCCTCCAATACCTCCAAAGGCCAGCAGACCAGAGATGCTATAACCAAATAGCTGCATCGCAACTAAAAAAGCTGTTATGACTACAGCCGTCCGTAACAGCTTTGCAACGGCTCGCACGGNGGTGGCATCTNGAGGNTTTGAGACNAAATCAGGATTTAAAAGATTCTGCTCAGCCCTCTTGATAAAATTATGCAGAAAGAGGGCCCCTAAAATAATGACAGCTAACCGATTGACCGGATCAATGATAGGCACCATAGCTGATCCCAAACGATGCGCCGCAATGCTGGCCGAGAAATTGATACCTAGAATCCAAATTAACCAAACTAGTGGTCGCCGGCAGGCCTCTAATAGCGCATCGTCCCAAGCAGATGCAGTTTGGGCAGCATGTTTTTCCAACCGGTCAATAATTTTATTGACAATATGACCTGCTGCAAGCGCAGCCAAAACTACGAAGAATAGTTCCAAGATCCAAAAGAATTTTTCGTTGGTTATTATTCCTAAGCGATTTAAAAGAGAATCCATTTACTCAGTCCAAATATTGTGTGTGATGAGGTTTTGTAAAGCCAAGGGGAACACGCATCTATTGTGCTATTATTTCCGATAGGCGATCTACAATCTTTCGGTATCGAGTTTGGATAACTAGATCTTCCCAGCGGGTTATTGACGAGGCTAACATTCGACCAACCCTCGTAGACCGAGGATATTCCTCTTTCTCCATGTGTCTAAGGACTTTCATAGCACCCGGCCTGTCATTACAGACTAAAATCATATCGCAACCAGCGTGGAGTGCCGAAGAGGCCTTTTCCACAAAATCACCTGCAACATCTGCCCCCTTCATCGACAAGTCATCACTAAAAATAACCCCCTCGAATCCCAACTGATTTCTTAATATATCATGCAGCCAATAGCGTGAGAAACAGACAGAGTGACGGTCTATCGAACTAAATGTAATGTGTGCGGGCATAACGCCATCTAGCTGTTTAATCAACTGCGTGTATGGGACAAGATCACGATTAGTCAATGTCTCTAGCATTCTCTGATCTTTTGGCGCCTCTAGATGACTGTCACCAATAACACCTCCATGACCAGGAAAGTGCTTGCCCACCGCCGACATTCCTGCCTCATGCATACCATGGATGAGGGCGCTAGCGGCCAAGCAGACTATTTCAGGTCGATCAGAAAATGCTCTATCTCCAATAATTTTACTTGAATTCCTATCAACGTCTAAAACTGGCGTGAAGCTCAAATCTAAGCCGCACGCTAAAATTTCTGAAGCCATTAACCAACCCGTTTCATGGGCCAATATTAAGCCCTTCTCTTGATCATTTATAACCGCATCACCAATCTTTTGCATTGGAGGGATTAGCGTGAACCCTTTTCTAAATCTTTGGACTCTCCCACCTTCTTGATCAACAGCTATCAAAATCTCTGGCTTTACCTGTCTTACACTATTAACCAGCTCGTTTAGTTGAGCGCGATCCTCAAAATTCCTGGAGAAGAGGATCAATCCACCAACGTATGGATTTTGGAGAATTTCCTCCTCCTCTTTCTCCAACTGAGATCCACGCAGGTCAAGCATAAGTCGACCAGACTTATTACTCATGAGCAACCGGAAAATGTTATCACAAACATAATAAATACTTGTTAAAAAAAGCCTGTGATGAATGAGACGTTACCGTATATCGTTTTGTCCATATCTGCAATCCGTCTACCGTTGAGACAAATTTGACAAAACAAAGCCGATACTGTACAAACGAACAGTTCCTTGGTAAATAGGGTTCCCTGATGTTCAAGTTAACGGCTCGCCAACAGCAAATTCTCGATCTCATCAAGAGCAATCTAGATGAAACAGGCTATCCGCCGACGCGGGCAGAAATCGCACAGAACCTAGGCTTCAAATCGGCTAATGCTGCTGAAGATCACCTGAAAGCACTGGCTCGAAAAGGAGTCATCGAAATGATCCCCGGTGCATCTCGTGGTATCCGTATAGTAGAAAAACTCTCCGGTGTTCCGATTGTTGGGAATGTCGCAGCTGGAGAACCAATTCTTTCAGAGCAGCATGTCGAAGATTATCAAGAAGTTCCCCAAGGCATGTTCCATACCACCATAGACTATTTTGTTCATGTGCGGGGAGATAGCATGCGAGATGCGGGCATATTGGATGGGGATTTATTAGCTATTCATCGCCAAACTGATGCGGAAAATAAGCAAATTGTTATAGCGAGGGTTGATGGAGAAGTCACTGTGAAAAGATTGGTGAAAAATGGTAACAAATATACCATCCAGCTGGATCCCGAAAATGATCTCTATGAGCCCATTTTTATCGATCTTCGCAAACAGGACTTAAGGATAGAAGGTATAGCGGTAGGCATAATAAGAAAAGCTATTTAGAAAACCGCCTTAGGTTTCTTGTCTAGTGTAATTGCCTAGTTTTAATATCTGGGCTTTCATCGATCGAGAATTTTTGCTCCTGCAAATCTATCACCCGTCGAAGTCCAGCATCAACCATTGCCTTGGCAACATCGACATGGTTTTCGCCAAGATAACTTAAGACCTCACTTGAAAACCGCATAGTCAGCAGTGTTTTATTATCCGCAGTGTGTTTAAGAGCCACGTCGCCATTTCCATTGACGACTAATTCAAATTGATTATTTTCCATTTGCTTACCTTTTGTATCAGGTTCAGTGCCGCCCAATTCGGAATTTTGGAAGCGTCATTTTTTTCGTTTATCCTCGACATTCCATTGACCATCGGCATAAACTGCTCTCCAGCCGGTCGGTTTGCCTCTTCTCTCACTTCGAACATAATGTGCTTTCTCCTTGCGATCAAAACGAATTACCGAAGGCAATCCGTCTGGATCACGCACAGGGGATAACAATAAAAAGTGAAATTTCGGATCTAGCCGATCCTTGATATTAGTGCATTGATCATCTAACAATTCAGTAACAAGTGGTGCTCGCGTTTCTCGATGCTTCGGATACTGACTCGCTGCCAGAAAAATACCGGAAGCACCATCCCTCAAGACGTAATGGTCATCTACTTTGTCACATCGCAACCAAGGCATCGGAATGGGGTCAGCTTTAGGCGGAGCCGCTTCACCATTTCGCAACAACTTTCTAGTGTTTTTACAGTTTTCGCCATCATCAGTCTGGCCTGAACAGCCAAAGTATTTGCCGAACCGCCCTGTTTTAAGTTGCATATCACTTCCGCATTTATCACACTCTATGACAGGGCCATCATACCCTTTAATGACATATTGCCCTTTCTCAACCAAGAATCCCTCACAATCCGGATTATTTCCGCAGACATGAAGCTTCCTGGTAGCATCAACTAAGTAAGCGTCCATCGAAGTGTTACATATTTGACAACGATGTCTACTTAGTAATAACTTGGATTCTGCTTCATCATCCTCGTCAATATTGACCGCCTCGTCACCTGCATAGAGAGCTTTAGTAGCTTTGCAACGCTCTTTCGGTGGCAGCGTGTAGCCTGAACAACCTAGAAAAACTCCGGTAGCCGCCGTTCTTATTGACATCGGGCGGCCACATCCTTCGCTTCTACAGACGATATCGGTTACAGACGGTTGGTTAGGTCGCATCGGTTTATCGCCATTTTTCGCGCTTTCTACTTGCTCGCTGAAACTTTTATAAAACTCATCAAGCAACTCTTTCCAACTCAGATCACCAGCAGCCACTTTGTCTAGTTTCTCCTCCATTGCTGCTGTGAAACCGAAGTCCATTAAGTCAGTAAAGCTCTCCAAAAGTCGATCGGTTACTATGTCCCCAATCTTTTCGGCATAAAGGCGCTTGTTTGTGATACGTGCATACCCCCTCTCCTGGATAGTTGAAATAATTGACGCATAAGTAGATGGCCGCCCCACGCCTTTTTTTTCAAGTTCCCTCACAAGGGCCGCTTCCGAGTATCTAGGGGGCGGTTTGGTAAAATGTTGCTTTGGCTCGAGCGACGAGAGTTTAAGCTGATCGCCCGCCACCAAATCCGGCAGTTCTGGATGCTCCTCACTCTTTCGCTTGTTTTCTTGCATTACAGTGTGACCCTCGAATAGGGTAACGCGTCCCTTTGCGAGCAACTCATAATCATTGCCGGCCATAACAGTAACCTTAGTGGAAGTATACTGAGCGGGTGCCATTTGACATGCAATGAATTGACGCCAAATCATTTCATATAGTCTTGCCGCATCCTTTTCAACATCCGAGAGGTTTATGGGTAATACATCAATATTTGTGGGCCTAATAGCCTCATGAGCTTCCTGAGCGTCTGGTTTGCTCTTGTAACTAATTGGCTGATTTGGCAAATACTCGGCTGGATATCTACGACCTATATAGTCTCGGCATGATGTTACAGAGTCGGCACTCAGGTAAGTGGAATCAGTTCTCATGTAGGTGATATAACCCGCTTCATACAATTTTTGAGCCATAATCATTGTTTTTTTAACGCCATATCCTAGGCGCGCACTTGCGGCTTGCTGGAGCGTGGAGGTGATGAGTGGAGCTGGAGCTTTTGATCGTGTTGGCTTATCTTCACGAGCAGAAACCACGTAAGAAGACTCTTCCAGTTTATCAAGCGCAAGTTGCGTCTCAGCTTCGCTCTCTGGTCTAAACGCATTTCCAAGTTTTTTCGTTACTTCAAATCGGACTGTTTTGCCATCACGCTGGTTGTTATGAGACGTCGCAGCGAGTTCTGCATGGACCGTCCAATATTCCTCCGGTTGAAAGGCTCGAATTTCACGCTCGCATTCAACTAAAAGACGCAAAGCTACCGACTGAACCCTTCCTGCAGATAAACGACGAGCCACCTTCTCCCAAAGGAGAGGAGAAATCATAAAACCCACGAGCCGATCGAGAAATCTTCGTGCCTGCTGTGCTTCTACTCGATTGATATTTAGCTCACCTGGGGTATCGAACGCTGTTTTTATTGCATTTTTTGTAATTTCATTAAAAACTACTCGCTTGTAGCGGCTCGAGTGACCGCCAATCACTTCCATCAAATGCCAAGCTATGGCCTCCCCTTCACGATCCATGTCAGTCGCGAGATAGACGCTGTCAGCCTTCTTTGCCAAGCGCTGCAGCTCTTCAACTATTTTTGTCTTGTCAGGGAGGGTTGCATAATCGGCTTTCCAGTTGTCTTCAGGATAAATCCCCATACTCTTGAATAACTGTTTCCTAGCATTTTCTGTCTTGTAAAGCTCTTTTTCAGCCGGCGACATTTTCCTTGTGAGAGCCGCCTGTTTTGCGCGTTGCTTGGGGTCACTGGATGCACGACTTCCGGTCCTCGGGAGATCTCTCACATGACCGACGCTTGATTTGACCACAAAATTATCGCCTAAATATCTGTTGATCGTTTTGGCTTTGGCAGGCGATTCGACGATCACAAGTGTTTTACCCATCTGCTATATCCAACATAAACTATTATTTTTTAAGCCTCTTTCTCGGATGAAAAAAAAATTGAGGGTATTTATTGAATCAATTTCCATTAGCATATCTCTATTTGGGAAGTTTTAGAAAAAGCGCATGTATACGCCCTTAGCCATCGATTGGTCAAGTATTAGGCGATTTTTTTTCGAAAAAAGATCTAAGAGATTGCAATCGCTCCAGTATTTCAGGAACCATCTCTTCGCCCTCAAACTCGTTCCAAATAAGACCAACCCCGCAGGAATCAAGCATGACCGCGCTAACGGTAACAGGCAGTTTATCAATAACCAATTCGACATCAGTTCCGCTCAATTTAATCGTATCACCACTAATCCATCGCCAATTCTTCAGATCCGATTTCCAGCCTCGATTGCTATTTCTGTGAAGCACCTCATGTTTTCGTGGATGCCTGACTCGCCAAGGAAGTTTATAGCAAACAGTCTCGAGACGTGTCTCTCCTTCTCGCGCATCTGGGCGTTTGTGCAAAGCAACTTGAA
>NZJL01000105.1 GCA_002692165.1 Porticoccaceae bacterium | reverse complement strand
CGCCACTGGATTTGAGTCTGTTATGGATGGTTGGCGCCTACCAGAGCCTATCTCAGGCGTCTACATCCCTCTTAGAAAGGATGAACCCACAACATTACTATTACCCGAAGCGAGCTTAATCTCNCTCCTTGTTGCAGAGCGAGAGGNTTGCCCCATTTACTTNGAGTCNCTTAAAACATTTGANCTGCTNAATTTTTGNGTCATGGCTCGCGCCGAAGATTTGCACCTAAAGCTTGAGCAGACAGCGAGCGAAAGACTAACCCATTTTGCCTCACAAATCGAAGGTAAATGTGAGCCAGATATTCTTATCGCATTAGCAGCTATGCTGAAAAAGCGTGCCAATCAAAAGAAATTGATTTTGTTCGATGACATGCGTGTGGCCCTTAAACTAGTCCAATCTATCGGGCAACGCTATGGTGATTCCTACGATATGTTATTCAAAGTCAGAGCCATAAAAACAAATGAGGAACTCGATATTTTTCGGCGATCTGGCGCTAAAGCCGATCGCGTCATGGGCCATACAGTTTCTCTTCTGAGCGAAGGAAAAACTTGGGCCCATGTAGAGAAAGCCGTAGCTAAATTCATGATTGATGAAGATATCAATCCTCTTCCAACGAGTCCGATGTTGTTTGGAGGCACTTATGACTTGGCATTCAAACCGGACCTATTCAGAACACTCTTCAATCAAAACTTTGAACCGGGACAAATTGTGATACTTGAAACACAAGGTCAGTATCACAAAGCTTGGATTGATATCAATCGGACCGCGCACATCGGGACGGCTAAAGATGATTACAAAGAACAACATCTGATGGTGAAATCGTGTTTTGATTCAGTGGTGGAAATGATGAAACCTGGAAAAAGCACTGCTGATATCTGTCATGCCATTCAGTCTACCCTAGCGCAAGATCTTGACTCACCAGGGAAACTTTTATTGATCATTCATTCTATTGGAGCCTTCCCATTAGAAAATCCGGTCAAGTTCCCCTCCACAGGCCTCGCCGCCACAAACGGATTCGAGATAAAGGAATCGATGGTCCTCAGTTTCGATTGTCTCTATTTTGGCAGCAAACTCGGCCCCTCACATATGGAAAATGTGTTTGAAATAACCGAACATGGCGCAAAAACTTTATATCAATACCCCCTTGATTTAATTGAGGTATAGTTCATTTGAATTCACACTCTCAAAAATGGTACGCGGAATCGCTGACAAAAAAGATAAAGAAACATAGATTAGGGCACTTATTGGTTTGTCTAGCNGCGCTCTGTGGTAATTGCCTCTCTGCAGAACAGTTAGATTTGACAGGTAAAGCNCTATATAAAAAGCATTGCTCGGGATGCCACTCTATGAGCCTTCGCGGTTCAGCTCATGGAAGTGAGTTGAGCGGAGCATATTTTCTGGACAAATGGGAAAAATTGGGGTTTGAAACCCTTTTTCAAACCATTGTGGCGACAATGCCACCAGGAAAAGAGGGGAAACTGGACCTAANCACTTATCGATCGATTCATGCCTATATACTNGCAAAATCAGATATTTCTATTGCATACGAGAATACAAGNGCTGCTAATCACTCNCTCAAGTTGTCATCGCATCATGCTACTCGAGCGGATGAACGACCAGAAGACACTGACTTAGAAGGTTTCGTCTCTTTCTCAGACCTAGAGACTGTTAATAGTCTAGATCAGAGAGATACCAATTACACAAACAAATCGATATCAGATTTTCGCCCCGTTGGGCAAACATCGATTAATCGACCGAGTGACGATGATTGGTTGTCCTGGCGCAGAACCCCCGATGGTCAAGGCTTTAGCCCTCTGACACAAATTAATAAGGAAAATGTTCGCAGTCTCAAGCTAGCATGGTCCTTGACAATGCAGGAAGGCAGTAACCAAGGCACGCCGATAGTAAGCCAAGGCATCATGTTCTTGACTCATCCCGGCAACATGGTGCAAGCAATCGACGCCGCCTCGGGCGACTTGATCTGGACCTTTCAATATGATTATCCTGAAGATTCTCGGACCTTGGGCGGCCCTACTCGTAATATTGCCATACTGGGCAATAAGTTATTTATGGCGACCTATGATGCTGCCATAATTGCCATTGATGCGCGAACAGGCAGGTTACTCTGGAAAACAGTAAAAGCTGATTACAAAGAGGGATTTACCCATACTAGCGGACCGATCATTGCTGATGGAATCATTGTAAGCGGCATTAACGGCTGCGAACGATTTGTCAAAGAGGGTTGTTTTATCACCGGCCATGACCCTGACTCTGGCATCGAACTATGGAGAACCTCCACCATCGCTCTTCCTGATGATCCTAATTCCCAAACTTGGGGAGAAGTGGAGGCGATCTATCGAGCAGGCGGCGACACCTGGATTCCAGGAACCTATGACCCCGAATTAAATCTCGTATTCTTTGGCACCTCTCAAGCAAAGCCATGGGTGGCGGCAAGTCGAGGCATGTCTACAAAGGACGCTGCCTTGTATACCAACTCAACACTTGCGTTAGACCCAAAAACTGGCGAGATCGCCTGGTTTTTCCAACACATTCCGGGTGAAACAATTGACATGGAGGTTGGTTTTGAACGAATTCTCATTGATCAAGTCGAGGACGGCAAGCTCCTGTACACCATCGGCAAGGATGGAATCCTTTGGAAGTTACAGCGCAAAGATGGNAAGTTTCTTGGTCTTCATGAAACGTTGCCTCAGAATATTTATGAATCGATAGATCGGAAAACGGGGCAACTGGTGTATCGCAGGGATATACTACAAGCCTCACTTAATCAGCCCTTTAGTGCATGCCCCGGAATCTATGGTGGACATAATTGGCAGGCGGCCTCTTATGATCAGATTACCGGTTCCCTCATCATTCCAATGCACCAATTATGTTCTGATATGGTNGGCCGTGAGGTGGATAAAAAAGAAGGTGGTGGCGGATTTGGTGGTGACTCAAAAACTTATGAAATGCCCGGAGCTGGGGGAAAGCTGGGTAAACTTATAGCTTTAAATTTGAGGACAATGGAGGAAAAATGGTCTCATCAGCAAGAGGCTATGTTTCTGACTTCATCACTCTCGACCGGAGGTGGACTGACATTCATAGGTGATCTAGATCGCTACTTCAAAGCCTTTGACTCCTCGTCGGGTGAAATTCTATGGCAAACNCGACTGAGCTCAGCATTGCATGGGTTTCCAATTACATACAAATCTGACGGGAAACAGTTTGTTAGCGTCACATCAGGAATGGGGGTTTTCAGGGCGTTGACAAGCACTGTCAGTCCAGAAATCTATCAACCTGATGGTGGTAATGCAATTTATGTGTTCGAGCTACCCTAGATTGAGTTTGGACTGGAGTCTAGCGACTCTCGATGGTAACGGCTCTGAAGTCGCCAACTGCGCCCACTATAACGAGTTGTGTATTTAGAACCACTGTTTTCCCAAAATTCGCTCCGGTTAAACATAATTTGTGGATGATATTCGTTATGGAGTGATGCTAGTGGATATGCCCTGTTCCGTCCTACGCCGTCCTTTTTAGTTGCCTCAAGTAAGAATTCTTTGCCGCCTTTGAAAAGAACAACCCACGCATGACCGCCGCCTCGATAATCTCCTAATACAACCCGGGCGTCTTCACCAATTCCTATCAACCAGTCAGCAAGAATCAGAGCATGGTCCTCGCAGTCCCCCCGGGAGAAAGAAAACGCCTCTCGGCTTGTCTGCCAGACTTCTTCCCGACCTCTATACTGATCAGCATCGAGTTGATACTGTTTCCTCTTGGAGAGAACGTAGAGAGGGATCATCGGATTGTCAACAAAGTAAGGATAATAGCCCTCGAGGTATGAGTTGACGAGGCGATGATCTCCAGTGAGCGAGGGCGCCGCCATGTTAATAACGCCTGTCTTGGGATTGCCGAGGGGTACAACATAGATAGCGTCGCGCAACTGCCCTAGTTTAGTGCGGAGGTCGCCCGGCGCAAGAAGGGTATTTGTCGAAAAAATATGCAAGCTCCCTTCGTCCTCATGCGCCTCGGATTGCTCCTTTTTAGGCAATTCTATAAGAGATGACGATTCACTCAGAAAATTAGGCTCTGCCGGCCGTTTTTGAGCAAAACCATTCCCCAACAGCACAAAGCAGATAGAAAAAAAAAGAACAACCGTCATGCGACCGTCACTCAATGACATTGCTAGCCCCGAAAGCCAAAGGCAATTATTATTGCGACAAAGATTAAAATGGTAGAAGCAAAGATGGCTACTGCAATGTTGCCTTGTTTCATCTCCTCCTCAAGGTCAATATTTTTTAACAGCTTATCGTCGACCCAAAGAAGACAGTAGACGCCGACTACGACAGCAATGATCGAATAACTTAAATTAATTAAAAGATTTACGAACGACGCAGATATAAACTCTATTTCCAAACTAATTCCCCTACAAACGGTTGATAAGCAAGTTGTTTTAGTCTGCCGATTATAACCCATTATTTTAGACAATCTGAACTAAGCGACTGCTGCGACATTTGATGCAATTATTTAAGCTGTTGATTCCCATAGGAAGTAACAGCCCAGTCATGTGCTTCGCGAGAACTTACCCACCGCACGGCGTTACAAACAATCTGGCTGAAATCAGGATTTAACAGTGCTGACTCTGTGTCTCCGCCCTGCAAATAGACAATCGGACTTGTCTTGTAATGTTTGACCCATCCAACCACGTTGCTGCCCTTCGGATGCGACCATCCTTGATTCTGGTGCATCTTTCCCTCAACTGCGAGCTTTGCTGAGTAGAAATTTTCAGCTGAGAAGGTAAAGTCACTCACCAATATTGGGACTATTTCGGTTGTGAATATCGGACAAAGGTACAGCTCATCAACCATGCTGAAACTCCTCGGGAGTCCATCTGTCACCGGATGATCCAGCTTAATTTTGATTGTATGTTGAACTTCGTGACGATAGCCTGAATCAGGCCAAACCTGACCATTCAGGCAAGCAGGCCGATAAAGAAAACGTCCTCCAACTATTTTCCCGTACTCTTCCCAAGCTGGCCAGGCAGCCAAGGCATGGTGAAGAAATACCATTCCCATACCGGCCTCGAGCATGGCCAGCATATCAATCTTCAATGATTCGTCAGGATCAATCAGTCTGGGCGCATCTTTTTCTCCGGTGAAATCCACTCCCGGCATGTCATAACAAACGATGGCGGCATAATCTCCAATGCTTTCTGGGTTAAAGAAACGGCGCGCAGCTGGCTGCTCAACGAGAGACCAACAGCAATCATTTAGTCCATCGAACAAATGACCGAGCGCATCTCTGGGATATGGATGTCCGCGAGCGACAACCAAAATTTGTTTGTTTGCTGAGTAGTTAATCACACCCATGAGTGCCTCTTGAAAAAAACCAACCAAACTAGCAGATTCAGTAGGATTAAACCAATATTAATGGGCCAGAAAAAAATATCATTCCCGCCCACAAGTCCGATCGGCGAAAGCAACACATATAGCGCTATTACTAACGATCCTAGAGATAAAGAACACGGTATCGCAAACCTCCATGATTGAAGGAGAACATCACGCTGATTTAAATCATAATTTGAGAAATCTTCACGAGGATAGAGTCGGCCAATTAAAAGCATCATACCTATCTCAATCACGAACAAGATAGCGTATAGATGAAGAAAATGAAGGTCGACAAAATCATGAAAAACAAATTTAAGCAGACCGTATGCAATGATGTGGAAGCCTATAATGAGCTTGGGGCCTAATGCAGGTACTTGCCTTGCAAAGAATCCCACTAGCACAATAGCTATGACCGGAATGTTATAAAACCCGGTAAATATCCGAATTACCTGCCAAAGGCCTTCAGGCGCATACTGCAGCAGCGGTGCGACGAGGAAAGACAATAACGCAATTGCCAATGAGGCATATTTGGCGGTCCTAATTACTTCAAAATCGGAAACAGGCGTTCGGCCATGCCGATTCTTATATGGCAGATATATGTCCAAACAAAATAATGTCGCGGCACTGTTTAACAACGAATTAAACGAACTAAAAACCGCCCCAAGTAACACAGCCAAAAAAAAACCCATGGCATAGACGGGCAAAACATCTGCCACCAATTGGGGATAAGCTGAGTCGATTGATGCGAGACCAGCGCCTGGTGCCTTCGGGCCATAAAGGTGGAATGCGATCAACCCTGGAAACATCATTAAAAATGGCACGAGAACCTTGAAAAAACCCGAAAAAAGAACACCCTTTTGGCCCTCCGCTAAGCTTTTAGCACCCAACGTCCGCTGGATGACATATTGATTACTGCACCAGTAAAAAAGATTTGCAAAGATCATGCCTGTGAAAACCGTGGCAAAAGGCGTAGGGTCAGATGTCGAACCTATTGCATTGAGTTTATCAGTATTTTCATTTAAAACGATCCTAAGCCCAGCAGCAGTGCTCCCCTCTCCAAGCAGCGACAAGCCCAAAACAGGCACCGTTAATCCGATAATTAATAAACCTATGCCATTAAGGGTGTCAGATACCACAACAGCCCTCAAACCGCCGAAAACAGCGTATACTGAACCAACCCCACCAATAATAAAAATCGTAAAAAATATGGAGTACTCATAGGACAAGTTTAAAAGTTTAGGAACATTGAAAAGCTGCAGCACCGCGATCGATCCTGAATAGAGCACAGAAGGTATGGTCACGAGACCGTAACCAAGCATAAAGAGAATTACTGAGAGTTTTCTAACGTCATCATCAAATCGATCGCTAAGAAACTGAGGCAGCGTAGTGAAGCCGCCGGCAAGATAACGAGGCAAGAAAAAAAAAGCCATGCAAATCGTTGAAAACGCAGCAGTCACCTCCCATGCCATACTGCTGAGATTGTAACCATACGCAGAGCCATTTAAGCCAATAAGTTGTTCCGCACTTAAATTTGTCAGCAAAAGAGATCCGGCTATAAACCAGGCATTTAAACCTCGCCCAGCAAGAAAATAACCATCCCTCGAAAGAACTGTTCCTTTGGTCAACCTGTAAGAAATCCATCCGACAAGCAGCATGAAAAACGTCATGCTCAGAAGGGTAATGCCAAGTTCAAATTGTGTCATGACAAATCCGATTGATACACATTTTGGGCTGCAGTTGGCAAAGCAAATGACACCGTTGATGGTCACCCTAACCAAAACGGTTGTAAAATGAAACTATGGAACTACCAAGAAAAAGTTTCAAATATCGATAAACACATTTTTTTTGAGCTAAAATATTGGCTTGTTAGATTGTTGATTTAACCTCAGAGCCACTTATAACTGATTATTGCCTATCTCAGCAGTTAAGATTTCAATCTAGTCAATTTTATCAACTTATTGGAAGCACAAATGGAAGAGACTACAGAATATGTCCCACCAAAGGTTTGGAAATGGGAACAAGAAAATGATGAAGGCAGATTTGCAGCAATCAACAGACCAATAGCAGGCGCTACTCATGAAAAAGATCTCCCTATGGGTGAACATCCGCATCAACTCTACTCACTCGCAACTCCAAATGGAGTCAAAGTAACAGTGATGCTCGAAGAGCTCCTCGCTGCCGGAAAAAAGGAAGCGGAATATGATGCCTGGATAATTGACATAATGTCCGGTGAACAATTCGGCAGTGGTTTCGTTGCAGCAAACCCCAACTCCAAAATCCCTGCGCTGGTTGATCATAGCCAATCCGCCCCTACGCGTATTTTTGAATCTGGTGCTATCCTTCTGTACCTTGCCGAGAAGTTTGATGCTTTTATCCCGGAAACCCTCGAAGGTAAGGCGGAGTGCTTGTCTTGGCTCTTTTGGCAGATGGGAAGCGCACCCTACCTCGGCGGAGGATTCGGACACTTTTATGCTTATGCACCAGAAAAATATGAGTATCCGATAAATCGTTTTGCGATGGAGGTAAAACGCCAACTTGACGTGCTAGACCAGCATCTTGCAAACCGAGAATTTTTTTGTGGTGACCAATACACGATTGCGGACATTGCCATTCACCCATGGTATGGCAATCTTGTTTTGGGAAGTCAATATGATGCCCAAGAGTTTTTGGCAGTGCACACATATACTCACGTGCAACGTTGGGCATCTGGCATTAAGGAAAGGAACGCAGTTAAGCGCGGTCAGCGTGTAAACAAAGTCTGGGGCAACGAGGAAAAGCAGTTGCGGGAGAGACATGACGCGGCTGACCTTGATTAAGATTGATTTTTAATGGCCGACTACTTTACAACCGTCCGAGTTATGCGGGACAGCACTTACGGCCAAAATAAATTGTCAAACCGCTATCCAACCGGACAAATCGCTGTTTAGACTTCAGTCAAAACCGATATAGTTGACGAAGTCCTCGTTATCTGCCCGCCTAGACCGAACACTATTAGCAGGGAAATCATCGTCAGGGTATCCCATCGCTATGGTAATCATTATCACCTCATCATCTGGGATTCCCGCATGTTCGCGCACCACATCTGGCTGCTGAATGCCCTGGCCGTTGATAATACAGCCGACACCAAGTTCCCAGGCCGCAAGCACAATGCCATAGGCCAAAGAGCCACACGCAAAGTGTGTGATTCCAGCAGGTTCAAGATATTTGTCGTAAGTTAAGACCAAAGAAACCGGGGCATCAAATTGCCTGAAACCGCGCAACATCCAGTTCATACGCTTTTCCTTATCATGGCGCCCTATGTCCATCACCTCAAAAAGTTGGACCGCAACGTCTATTTGATGCTGTCTATGAACGTTTTTATAATCCTCAACATAGGCAAACTCGCGTTTGACCGGAACTCCAGCAAGGGTGTTGTTTGTATTTCCTTCTCGGATCTTATCTAGAGGATCACCTGAAACTACGTAAATTTTCCATGTTTGCGAGTTAAACGAGGATGGCGCCCATTTGCCCGTCTCGATAATCTGATCGACCACCTCTTTGGACAGAGGCTCATTGGTGAAAC
>NZJL01000104.1 GCA_002692165.1 Porticoccaceae bacterium | reverse complement strand
CCTTGTATTGAACCCTTCCAGCAGTGTTGACTCTGTGAAGTGGGCGATGGATTGCATAGATATACTCCTCATAATGGCGGTCAATCCGGGTTATGGCGGGCAAAAGTTTATCTCCAGAACATTCGAAAAGCTGCGCCAAGTTAAAGCTTTGATCGATTCGATCGACCGTAAAATCCGTTTAGAGGTTGATGGAGGTATAAATGTTGATAATATCGGTTCGGTTGCCCTAGCTGGCGCCGATATGTTTGTTGCGGGATCGGCTATTTTTGGTGCCACGGATTATGCCGATGTCATTTGCAAAATGCGAAGACAGTTACATGCGCTGACCAATTAGGGCTCACTTGACGTTATCCCAAAGAAAAATCTGCTAGTATGAGGTTTTTTCATATTTCGACCTATTACCGGGGCCGAGAAGCTAAAAAGGAACTTTCAATGAGTTCTCGATCCTTTGATGATCTAGTTAAAACAAGCATGAATCGCACGCCACTCTCGCGGCAGGTGATAGCCGATCTCGAGACGCCACTCAGCATTTATCTTAAATTAGCAAACTGCACCAATTCCTACCTTTTTGAGTCGGTACAAGGCGGCGAAAAATGGGGACGTTATTCCCTGATAGGACTTTATTCTCCAACAGTCCTAACTGTTGTCGGGTCGAGGCTTGAGGTAACCCGTGGCAGTGCGCTTGTAGCTCAGTGCGAGACATCTGACCCGCTTTCAGAGATCGAAAGATTCCGAGCGGTTTTTTCTCTGGAAGATTTGCCTAATTTGCCGCGCTTTACCGGAGGCTTAGTGGGATATTTTGGTTATGATACGGTTCGATATGTTGAGCCTTCTATGGGGCAAAACGTTCCCATTGATGCGCTTAAAACGCCCGATATCCTGCTAATGGCCTCCGACGAGGTTGCTATTTTTGATAATTTATCGGGAAAGATAACTCTTGTGGTTCATTGTGAAACTGGAAATAACAAGTCTCGTCAGCAAGCAGAGAAAAGATTAGACATTTTGCAAAACGGATTGGCCCGCCCAATTGAGCAACTGCCGCAACTAGAACTAAGTCCTCGTATGACTGCGGATTTTATATCGAGCTTCGGGCGAGACCAATATATGGATTCGGTTGACCAAGTAAAGAACTATATTTTGGCCGGTGATGTGATGCAGGTAGTGCTGTCACAGCGTTTGTCAGCACCCTTTCAATCAGTGCCAATTAACTTGTATCGAGCGTTACGTGTCGCTAACCCCTCACCTTATATGTATTACCTCGATCTCGGTTCGTTTCAAATAGTGGGTTCGTCGCCTGAAGTTCTTGCGCGATTTGAAGATGGATCTGTGACCGTAAGGCCGATTGCAGGGACTCGTCGCCGCGGTTTAACCGAACATGAGGATAAGTTGCTTGAGGCAGAAATGCTGTCAGACCCAAAAGAATTGGCGGAACACCTTATGCTGATCGACCTAGGGCGCAATGATGTGGGTCGCATTAGCAAAGCTGGGACGGTGTGCTTAACTGACAAGATGGCAGTGGAGCGCTATTCCCACGTAATGCATATGACGTCCAACATTCAGGGTCAAACGGAGTATGGCATAGGACCAATGGATGTTCTTCGAGCCACTCTCCCGGCAGGGACCTTGAGTGGAGCGCCCAAAATTCGCGCCATGCAGATTATTGATGAACTAGAACCGGTAAAAAGGAACATATATGGTGGCGCAATTGGCTATATTGGATGGAATGGTAACATGGATACAGCGATTGCCATTCGCACTGCGGTTATCAAGGAGGGCGTTGTTCATGTGCAGGCAGGAGGCGGAGTTGTTATTGATTCTGATCCTGCATCAGAATGGGATGAAACAATGAACAAGGCGCGGGCTTTAATTGAGGCTGCAGCTATTGCGGCTGGGACGGCGACAAGATGATTCTAATGATCGATAATTATGACTCTTTTACCTTCAATGTCGTGCAGTACATCAGGGAATTAGGTGGAATAGTATCCGTCTACCGGAACGATGAAATAAGTGTTGAAGATGTCGGAAATTTATCCCCAGAACGAATTGTTATCTCTCCCGGACCTTGTACGCCATCCGAAGCTGGAATTTCAATGGGCCTTATTAAAGAGTTCAGTGGACACATACCAATATTTGGAATATGTCTAGGGCATCAAAGTATAGGGCAAGCAATGGGGGGAAGAGTCGTGCGTGCTGGGAGTATTATGCATGGAAAAACTTCCCTTATTCACCATACAGGAAGAGGTATTTTTAGTGGCTTGAAAAATCCGTTTGTCGCGACCAGATACCACTCGCTGGTTCTTGATCCTGAGCATCTGCCCGATAGTTTGAGCGTGACAGCCTGGTCTCTCACCCCAGAAGGAGATTTTGATTCCATTATGGGAGTACAACATAAATCACACTCGGTGCATGGCGTACAATTTCATCCCGAATCAATTATGACAGAGCACGGCCACGCTTTGTTAAAAAACTTCCTCGAGTGCGTCTAATGGATGTTTCTGAGGGGATTGCCCGTCTCATGGCAGGGTTAGATCTATAAACAGCAGAGATGAAATCAATAATGCGACAGATCATGTCGGGCAGATTGCATGATGCACAAATCGGGGGATTTCTTGTGGCCCTCATTATGAAGGGGGAAACCGTCACAGAGATTGGGGCGGCGGCCGAGGTGCTGCGTGAATCGGTTTCTAGGGTGCCGATCAGTGGCAATAATTTGATTGATATTGTTGGCACGGGTGGTGATGGGGCAAACTTATTCAACGTTTCCACTGCGGCTAGTTTCGTGGTTGCTGCCGCAGGCGGACGGGTTGCAAAACACGGCAACCGGTCTGTCAGTAGCAAGAGCGGTTCAGCAGATGTGCTTGAAGCCGCAGGAGTCAAGATTGACTTGACTCCATATGAGGTTGCAGGATGTATTGATAAGGTAGGTATTGGGTTTATGTTCGCACCTCTACATAATGCTGCTATGAAGAATGCGGCAGGTCCTCGAACCGCTTTGGGAATAAGAACAATTTTTAATGTGCTGGGTCCGATGGTGAACCCAGCATCAGTCCTGCGACAATTGATTGGGGTATACAGCAAAGAACTATGCGCGCCTGTGGCGGAGGTTATGGGAAATTTGGGAGCTAAACATATTATGGTTGTGCATTCTCAGGATGGCTTAGACGAGATAAGTATTGCTGCATCTACTCACGTCGCGGAGTTTAACTCGGGAGTTCTTAGTCAATATGAAATTTCGCCAAAAGACTTTTTTTCTGAGGAAAGTTCGTTGTCTGGGTTAGTTGTTGGCGACGCCGTTGAATCATTAGAGGTAATAAGTGATGCCTTTGGGGCGCGCGAAGGGAATGATGCCAAAGCGGCTGTACGCATGATATCTCTCAACGCTGGTGCCGCACTATATGTTGCTGGTCTGGCTGAAAATATCAAGCAAGGCTTTTTAGAGGCACAAAATGCTATTTGTAGCGGGCTTGCGTTGGCTAAGATGGTTGAGTTAATTGAGCACACTCAAGGTCAGCCAGGAGTCTAATTCACTCCGCAATAACATCAGGTTTTAGAAGAAAATGGCTAATATCTTAGAAACAATCCTCCGACGAAAAGAATTAGAAATTCGCGAGCGTAGAGAATTGATGCCATTTGACAAGCTGATTGATAGAGTTGATCTAGCTGACCCGCCTAAAGGTTTTGTCAGGAACATCAAGCGGACTATTGAGGCAGGCTCGCCTGCGGTTATAGCAGAAATTAAAAAAGCCTCACCAAGCCAAGGTGTTATTCGAGAATCTTTTGATCCGATTGCTATAGCAGAGGGCTACATGATTGCTGGAGCAACTTGTCTATCGGTTCTTACTGATGTCGATTTTTTTCAAGGCAATGATTCAGATTTTCAACGTGTTCGACAAATGTGCAGTCTGCCCATGATCCGAAAGGATTTTATAATTGAAGACTATCAAGTATATGAATCAAGAGCTTTGGGGGCTGATTGCTTGCTACTAATTGTTTCTGCCTTGGCAAAAAGTAAACTGGACGAACTAAACACTTTAGCGTCTCAGTTGGGCATGGATGTGTTAGTAGAGGTACATGATCGACATGAACTGGAACTTGCTTTGGCAATCGGAGCTAAAATGGTAGGCATCAATAACCGAAACCTTACCACTTTTGACACCACTTTAGAAACCACATTTCGTTTGCTAGACCTGATTCCCGCCGAATGTATAGTTGTTACCGAGAGTGGTATCCGAAGCCGCTGTGATGTTTCCTCCATGCGCTCAAAGGGTGTTCACGCATTTTTAGTTGGAGAGGCTTTTATGCGAGAAGAGAGCCCAGGTAAAATGCTAAGCTACTTATTTTTTAACTGACGTCCGATCTTGATCAAGTGTGCATGTCTACTGAGATCGAGCAGTTTTGTATCTCAATGTGGTAGCCCAAATTTAAAAGTTGGAGCCCTGACGGGCTCCTAAAACTGGTAGAGGATTGCTAATTGCGGAAAGACTTTTNAATTTTTTACTGATACGTTTNCCATTTAAANTTACCGAGGAGAACCACTTAAACCAAATGCANTTTTTGCATTGCCATTATGCTTTTTGGGCATTAAAGCGTTCTGTTTTGCTTATATTCCGCCATTAAAAGCAATGAACAGTGACAAATGTGCTGATCTATATGAGCATTTTGGGGAAATCATTGCTTCAACAAAACCATCATCAGGAATCATGATTTTTAGCCTAAAAAGTTTGACTCCGAGTTTCGCGAGGATCCAACCAAGATTAACTCAATAAAGTTTTTATAGACAGTTTACGCTCTCAATATACATAATCCTGTTGTGAACAATTCCGTTGATGCATAATTATTTGGAGCAAAGCAGATGAATTTGCAAAAGCTATCCCGTTTGGACCTTAATTTGTTGGTTTCGCTACAAGCACTAATGGAAGAGAGGAGCGTTACGCGCGCGGCAGAGAGACTGTATATAACCCAACCTGCGATGAGTCGGGTATTACAGAGATTGAGAGATCAGTTAGATGATCCGCTCTTTACTCGATCAGGTAACAAGCTAATACCCTCTCCAAAGGCTGAAAAACTGGCCACTCGTTTACCGAGCATGCTTGATAGTATACTAGAAATGGTAAGCGACGGAGAATTCAATCCGGCGGCTTATGAGGGGGAAATCGCAATAGTTATCCCAGAATTTTTTGCGATTTCTGTAATATCAGAATTAACTAGCATGTTGAATGATTATGCACCCGGTGTAACTTTATCAGTCACCGGGGTCACTGATTCTATCGAAGGTGATTTGGCGACGGGCGAGTTAGATTTCGCCGTCGATATTGCGAAGAGTCAAAGCGAGGAAATTAAAGCCACAAATCTGGCAGCTGGCAGTCCCTCTATTTGGATGAAAGAGGACCATCCCCTTGCAAATCAAAAAACGCTTGTCTTAGATGAAATCCTTGAATATCCTTTTATTCAGTATTACTTGTTTATTACCAAAGGCGTTAATGCTAGAACGGACTCCCGATTTGATCGAGAGCTTCACAAGCTTGGTAGAAAAAGAAAAAAAGCGCTTGTAACTAGGCAATTTTTTACCGCAATAGAGACATTAGTTAACAGTGATTGCTTGATGGTGGCGGCCGCCCGATATGGGGAGAGACCGAAACCTGATGTCTATCCAATTGTTCAGAAAAATTTCCCAATGGACCTTCCTCACACAGATATCATTTCTCTCGTCTTGCTCCAACATAAAAGGACCCTTGAATCTCCAATTCATCGGTGGTTGTCGGATGCAATTATATATCTTGTCACCAAGATGCATCTGAACTGGAGTTAAGGCTAATCACGTTAATTATCTGCGAAGTAAAATAATTAACTTATTTCGGGATTCCTTGTCTTGTTAGGGAAGAGCAATCATGTGACGCAAATATTTCTTTGCATCGGTCTCTTGACGAGAATCTCTAGATGAGTCTCTGACTTGTTTTAAGAAGTTTCTCTAAAATCTATTGTATGCGCATAACATTCTGCGATTTCCCCTTAGCTTGCTAGATCGATAAATGCACAAACCGTTTAGTTTTATGTCCAGACTTTCGCTTCTTACTTTTTAGTAACATTTTTATGGTTCTTTCAGGGCTCTCCAAGCGATATCGGTACGGTAAAAAGAACCTGGCCATCCAACAACATGGCATGCGCCATAGGCTTTTTTCTGGGCACTTTTAATTGTAGATCCGACAGCTGTGATGCAGAGGACTCGGCCTCCATCAGTAACAATATTTCCCGCTTGCTGTGCCGTGCCCGCGTGAAATATTTTAATGTCATCATGAGACAGTGCCTCATTATCCAGCCCAGTTATTGGGTAGCCTCTCTGGTAGTTGGCGGGGTAACCCTTTGACGCTAGGACTATTCCAACTGCTGGCCGGGAGTCCCAAATTAGCTCTTGAGTATCGAGTTTTCCTTGCAATGCAGCTTCACAGTGTGTCACCAAATCAGACTCTAATCTCATCAAAATCGGCTGCGTTTCAGGATCACCGAAGCGACAGTTATATTCGATTACTTTGGGATTGCCATCAGATGTAATCATCAGACCTGCATACAAAAATCCGGTATAGCCTCCATTCTCTAGTGCCATGCCTTCAACGGTTGGAACTATGATCTCGCTCATGATGCGGTCATGTAACAGACCGTTAACCACGGGTGCTGGCGAGTATGCTCCCATCCCACCAGTATTTGGTCCGATATCTCCGGTGCCCACTCGCTTATGGTCCTGGCTAGTGGCCATTGGGAGTATGTTTTTACCATCCACCATGACGATAAAACTTACCTCTTCCCCTTCTAAAAACTGTTCAATGACGATCCTATTACCAGCGTTGCCAAACAGTTTTTTGGACAGCATACCTTGGATGGCTTCCTCAGCCTCCGCGATAGTCTTGGCAACAATTACGCCTTTACCAGCTGCAAGACCATCAGCTTTGACTACTATCGGAGTGCCATGTTCTCGGACGTAGGACAGAGCTGGCGCTGTTTCGGAGAATATTTGATAATTCCCGGTTGGAATACCGTGTCTTTCAAGAAAAGTTTTAGTAAAGGCTTTTGAGGCCTCGAGTTGAGCGGCTTTTTTTGTTGGGCCAAAGATTGCCAAGTCTCGTGCCTGGAAGAAGTCTACCAGCCCGTCAACCAGCGGCTGTTCCGGCCCTACAATTGTGAGTGCCACCTCCTCTTTTATAGCAAATTTGGCTAGAGCAGAAAAATTATTAGTCGGGATGGCCACATTTTTTACATTTGGCTCCAGAGACGTCCCTGCATTGCCCGGTGCTACGAAGACTTTGTCAACTCTTAAACTCTGGGCAGCTTTCCATGCCAGAGCATGTTCTCGCCCGCCTCCACCAATTATTAGTACGTTCATAGTTTCGCTGCAATCATTTATTTCGCAAAAAGTATAGCAGAGATGTCAACTTGCATGATTACAAATAAGGTATCAGCCAATTGATCGATGGTGAGAAAGAAACTCTCTTGTTGATCGGATCGTAAAAAAGTACTAATTTGATCTAAAATTCACCTGCCTCAAACAATAATCATATCTTTTGCCATGAAGGCGTAATTATACAGGACATTTAATGGAACAATCATCGCACTCCCCAGTAATCATGTGGTTTCGGCAAGATCTGAGGTTGGAAGATAACCCAGCACTTTTTGAAGCAAGCTCCCGAGGTAATATAATTCCGATTTATATCTTGGACGATGTTAATTCGATGCAAGATAGAATGGGGGCCGCCAGTCGATTTTGGCTTCATTATGCACTAGATTCTTTGAACTGCTCTTTGGGAGGCCAACTTAGGTTATTCTGCGGTGACGCTTTTATTTTAGTTCCCAAAATCATGGAAATGAGCGGCGCAAGATCGATTTTTTGGAACCGATGTTATGAACCTTGGCGGATCGCTCGTGACACAAAGTTAAAGCGTCTTTTGATGGAGGCCGGGATTGAAGTTCATTCGAACAATGGAAGCTTATTATGGGAGCCATGGACAATAAAAAAGAAGGATGGATCAGCATACAAAGTATTTACGCCATTTTACACAAAAGGTTGTTTAAACGCAGAAACGCCGCGACCTTCCTTGCCACCGATGGAAAATATATCATATGCGGCAAATAATTTAGGGGGCAAAACCCTAGATGATTTGGGTTTGCTTCCCAGAGTCAATTGGCACAAATCAATAAAGACAAGATGGGAGATCAGTGAAAAAGCGGCATCCGAGCAACTTTATCAGTTCATGCAAAGTAGGCTGGACGGTTATATGGAAAGGAGAAATTTTCCTGCCGATGCAAGTGTGTCTAGACTTTCACCATATTTACACTTTGGACAGATATCACCTCAGAAGGTTTGGCAGAGCGTTGGAAGCTTGGTTAGACAAAAAAATGGAGACACCAACGTAGATATTGACCATTTTTTGAGGGAATTGGGATGGCGCGAATTTTCCTACTATCAGCTGTATCATTTTCCTGACTTACCGAATAGAAATTGGCAAGAGCGATTCAACGAGTTTCCATGGGTAAAAGTTTCGTCTGAGCTCGAGGCTTGGCAGAAGGGATTGACTGGTTATCCTCTTATCGATGCGGGCATGCGCGAATTGTGGCAGACCGGTTATATGCATAATCGTGTAAGAATGGTAGCCGCATCGTTTTTGGTAAAAAACTTACTGGTCCATTGGAAGTGTGGAGCTGACTGGTTTTGGGATTGCTTGGTCGATGCCGACCTAGCCAGCAATAGTGCCAGTTGGCAATGGGTTGCAGGAAGTGGAGCTGACGCAGCCCCATTTTTCAGGATTTTTAATCCTATTACTCAGAGTGAGAAGTTTGATGCTGAG
>NZJL01000103.1:5554-7665 GCA_002692165.1 Porticoccaceae bacterium | reverse complement strand
AAATATTTCAGTTTGTCCATCTGCTAATTTCTTTTGTATCAATTGGTTCGCCGCTAAAGGTCTACCAAACTGCTGTCGAGCCATTGTATAGTCCCTCGCCGCCCTCCAACATGTTTCAGCAGCTCCCAGTGACCCCCAAGCAATTCCATAGCGTGCACTGCTCAAGCAGCTCATCGGTCCCTTAAGACCCACAACGTTTGGTAATATCGCTTCGTTGGTCACAAAAACTTCATCCATGACAATCTGACCGGTCGTTGACGCCCGAAGACTAAGTTTGCCGGATATCTTCGGAGTCGATAGGCCTTTCATTCCTCGCTCCAAGAGGAATCCCCTAATAGCATTGTTTTGACTAGGCACTTTTGCCCATACAACAAAAATATCCGCAAACGGTGCGTTTGAAATCCAGGTCTTCACTCCGCTTAGAAGGTAGCCTCCTTTTGTTTCGCGGGCTACCGTGGTCATGCCACCTGGATCAGAACCATGATCAGGCTCAGTTAACCCGAAACACCCGATCAAATTCCCAGCCGATAGTTGAGGGAGATATTTCTGCTTCTGTAAGTCTGAACCGAAGGAAAAAATTGGGTACATCACAAGGCTAGATTGCACAGACATCATCGAGCGATATCCAGAATCCACCATCTCTATTGCCCTCGCAACCAGCCCATATCCCACATAACTGAGCCCCGCACATCCATATCCTTCGATCATGGAGCCCAGAAGACCAAGCTCTCCCATTTCACGAAAAATGGCTGCGTCTGTTTTCTCCTCTCGAAAGGCTTCCGTAACACGAGGAAGTAACTTATCTCTCGCATACTGCTCAGCCATATCCCGAGCCATGCGTTCCTCCTCGGTTAGCTGGTCATCAAGCAAGAATGGATCCTCCCAATTCATCTTGGGCCAAACTGAATCATTATTGCTTTTTAAGGTTTTTATTGCAGGGGTCGCGTTCATAGTTTGTCCTATACCGTGGTGGCCGTTTGAAGCCGAATGGCCTCGATCGTTTGGTTAAACTTCATGTTATTATCGTCTTCAGCACACGAGCGCCGGAGTTCAGAAATTTGTTGTTTACTGATAGAAGATGATTCGCATAAATCTAGAATCTTTTGGACTTGCATAAGAGTTCGTTCCCTGGTTGGCCCGTATCCCTTTATTATAGCTCCGCATTGAGCGAGCTCTATAGAAACCTCAATATTCCTTTTTGAGAATTTTTTCACGCAACCTAGCCATCTATTCATGGCGTGAGACTCGATGGCATAACCATAACTAAATCGCCTTGTGAATCTGAAGGTCGACAATAACCTAAGCAAAATGTTAACGATTACTTTATCTGTCCGAAGCTTTTTCTCTCCGGTGAAAAAATTAATAATGCGGTATCCCAAAGAACTATTCAAAAGAGTTTTCCCTAAAATTCTTGGCAGAATAGCGCACACTTCTTCTGGCCGCGGTCGGAAATATTCCGTGACATGCAATATCTGGTCAGGCGCGGCCTTAACCTCTTTCCGAATTTCCTCCATCCGAGATTTTCGAACTTTTAGTTGCGCGACTCTGGGGATATCTTCATAACACATCCATAATGCCAAATATCTTGCTGTCGCTTCGCTAAGTGTATGGCTTTCCTTAACTTCGGGGGAAACAAATAAATCTTTAAGTGCGTCAAGGTACTCATGTGCATAACGAGCATCCTGATATTCAACAAGTCTTTGAAGCGCCGAATATATCATTTCATGAAGCGCATCGGGAACATCTTTTTGAAGCCGATGCAAAAGACGTTTACCCGCAGCTGTCTTTGGCGGCGGAAGCACGAAGTCTGATTTGATTTCGCCACCTAGTTCCTCAGATGAAGATTCGCTTGGTTCAAAGAAATTCACCTTTGCAGAAGTTGGTTCCGACGCATTNANGAANCTTTCTTCGAATGCNGCCAAATTGTTTTTCAGNGACTTGCCTGNTNGCGTCACCACNGTAATNAAAGATTCTNTATCAAANGGCAACGCNTTGGACCCTGCAANAGCNCCCAATAATGCTGAACTAATNANCGANTCATGCTTTTCGGCAATTGCCANCATGTCGAATTGGATTAAGCGCTTACTGTANTGCTCGGCCATCGAAATCAC
>NZJL01000103.1:0-5549 GCA_002692165.1 Porticoccaceae bacterium | reverse complement strand
CCTTATCCATCCTCCCATCTGTTAAATGCGATTTTTCTGTGATGCCAAANACNCGGTGAGAAGAAGTNATCAGCGTTGTTTTTTTNGGGTTTATAAAACCTCTCTGAAGCATCCGACCCGCTTCTGCGATTTCCGAAGTGATTGCCAGATCGATATCTCCTTGTGCNGGAAATAAAGACATAACAGGTTTTCGGTCNTCGCCAATTCGCTTCGGAAAGAGCTCTAGGTAGTAAATAGTGGCTCCAGTTCTTTGGGCAACCCCTGCTAACGAGGTAGATTGGCTCTGCCATCCATTCAATGCCGCAGCTTCAGCCAACCAACTAGTGAAAACGCCACCGCCCTCTCCCCCAAGAGCAGCTAGAATAATGTTTATTGTTTTATCAGTCTCGTCGTTCACAGAAATGACCNCGATTCTATNATCTGATCATATCGAGCAAANAGGTTAAGGGCTTGCTTACGCANAGCTGAGGTGAATCTATCTAACCAATTAGGATTATAGATTAGATCGATTCTGGCGAATGAAGGACACAGCACAGCACTATGAGCGTTCTCNCCGCATACGCCGCATCCGACNCAGCTATTGTCGACNTATGAAACNGGGTGCTCTCTNAGAGTGTCCGGATTTGGTTTTATTGTTAATGAAGGGCATCCTGATAGTCTTATACACGCGTGATCTCCGGTGCATGTTTTCTCGTCAATGTAAAATCTAGCACGCTTAGTTCGTCGACCGTTTTCAATGGAAGTCTTCATTAGAGGCTTAATCCGCCGCTGCCTATTCAACATGCACTCGCCCTCAGCTATAACAACTTTCAAGCCGGCCAAAGGAGAATTCAAAGCCTCATCAATAGTCTNCTTCATTTCCATAATGTTATAGGTGCTAACAGTTCTTATCCATTCGACCCCAGCTCCCCTGCATGCGCTAGCGATNGATATGGAATCTTCTCTTTCTANTCTTTTAGCGTCAATAGTNGAGGCTATCAAATCATTAGGTTCCACCATGGACGGAATATCCTGACCGCCGGTAGCGGCGGAATAACCGTTGTTGACAATAATGAGCAATCCATCATGCTTGTTAAAGACCGCGCTGACGACCCCCGTCGATAAGCCGTTATGCCAAAATCCGCCGTCTCCCATTATGCTTATAGCTTTGTGTGGAAGCGTTTTACGAATACTCGAAGAGCTGGCCAATGACAGGCCATAACCCATAATGGTATTNCCTAGGTTAAATGGCGCTAANGTTGCGAACGAATGACATCCGATGTCTGAACTNATATGAAACGGGCCTTGTTCAGTTTGAAGCTGTTTTATAGCACTAAACAACGGCCTNTCCGGACATCCAGTGCAGAGTCCTGAGGGCCGCGCAGGAAGCACCTCTACTAGCCGGTTTTGATCAAATGTCTCAAGCGGAGACCTCAANGCTTNCACCTCATCTAGTGACAAAAGCGGCTTTAGNTTGGCGTTGTTTGAAACATCTAGAAAGCGAGTAAGTCCAGTCAGAAGGACNTGAGCGGTGTACTCACCCGCTGGAGGAAAAACATCTTTGCCCAAAATTTTTGTCTGTATATCTCGCTTNCGCAGGATTGCATGAAGCTCAGGCTCAATGTAGGCNGGCTGNCCTTCCTCCAAAAGCAGAACATGTGTCTTACCCAAGCAAAAACTGACAATTTCTTCGGGTACAACAGGGTATGTAACATTCATCACGTATATCGGAATGCTTGAGTTACCAAAAACATCAGATAGTCCCTGACGTTCCAGTGCTCTGATGAGGGTATTGTAGCTGCCACCACATGTTATGATCCCTAAGTCAGTGCATTCGCCCGGAAAGCACTCATTGAGATTGTTCTCAACAATAAACCGCACGGCTGATGGCAAGCGGTCATCAACCTTTTCACGCTCTTGATCAAAAACATAAGGCGGGAGAATGATTTTTTCAGCCTCTCTATTTGGAGTCACGTGATTTTCAGGGGTAAATTCGGGGGACACGTTGTCTTGTGCTATGAATTCGCCCGTCGC
The DNA here is from genome assembly GCA_002692165.1 of Porticoccaceae bacterium. Taxonomy (GTDB): domain Bacteria; phylum Pseudomonadota; class Gammaproteobacteria; order Pseudomonadales; family Porticoccaceae; genus TMED48. The sequence goes on along the minus strand of NZJL01000103.1, from coordinate 3,536 downwards.
ATGACAACCTCTAACCCTCATCATGAAAAAGATTGGAGTTTTACTTGCCTCGGATAAGCTGAAACCATGCTCTATCATTGTCACTATTTTGGTGTGATCGGGCCGCGGATCTAGCAACCACATCTGAGCCTTCATCGCGAACGCATATGTGCGCTCCTGCATTATGCTAGAGCCCTCCCCATAGTCCTCGCCGACAATTGCCATGGCCCCTCCCGTGACTCCCGAAGAAGCAATGTTAGACAGCGCATCNGACGCCACGTTTGTTCCCACTGTTGATTTCCAAGTCACGGCTCCCCGCAGAGGATAGTTAATAGAAGCGCTAAGCATAGCTGCTGCTGTTGCCTCACTGCCATTGGCTTCAAAATGAACGCCTAGTTCATGAAGGACATCTTGGGCATCATTCAAGACATCCATAAGATGCGAAATTGGCGACCCCTGATAACCTCCAACGTATGAGACGCCTGATTGCAGAAGCGCTTTGGTGATCGCAAGTATNCCTTCCCCTTGGAAGGAATCACCATTTCCGAGACGAAGCTTTTTAACTTCATGCTTAAACGATCTTTCAGCCATTCTCTTCTCTTCGTTNATCTGAAACCATGGATGATCGAAATGACCCGCTATTATAAACCCTAATCNCCATCAAAGCTGCCGAAAAAAAAGGCATNGCCGAGCGGCAAGTTTTCCGAGACAGCGTGACGGCCAACAAAGTTTGATGAGAAACCCAAGCCCGCTTCTCGAAACCAAACACTTGGTATATCGGGCAATTGCCCAGACCCTTTGCTACTCGATTTCCTACGGTTGTCTCCCAAGCACCGATCACGTTATTCTCTTTTTGCTAAATATCACCTCATGTCAAGTTTGCGGCCGAGCTCATGGTGGACTGAAGTATCCGAAAGCATGGATCTGCATCCCCCCTCTTTCGTACTAATCAAATCGCTCACTAACCTAAGAATCCGTTTTGCGAAATCAGCCTATGGAGAACAAAATTTGACATATCGGGCGGTCTAAAACTTTTCAAGCGGAAACAGTCCTAGAAAGTAGATCAGACAAAGATCTCAAGAACCAATGATATCATGGGCCGATCAGAGCACTTACATCCCAACATTAACAGCTAATCTAGCATATTGGATTCTCAATACATTTGCCTGAGTCCTGTTATGGGCAGATTCACCTTGGTCGATTGAAAATCCTAATTCTCGTAACATGCGATTTCCCGCCGGCCGAGGACAATAAGAATTCGCAATCCAAATCAAGCGGGGTAGTCAGTGATACTTCTCAACCCGAATGGTGCCGTCCAAAAACTTAATTTGATGGTTCTTCCAAAGGTAATTTAAAAAAATTTCAAATAAGTCTGCTGAAAAAAACATCTTTCTGTGAATATTTCCTTATATTTAATATAATTGGAGCTTGATTCAATCGCTGGTTTGAATGTCTGAATGTGCTGAAGGGGACTCTACATGGCTAATCGTGAGGTTTTACCAGAAGGTTGGACCGTGCCTAAAGGATATGCAAACGGAGTTGTGACAGGGATTGGCGAAACCGTTTATCTTGGAGGGCAGGTCGGCTGGACTAGCGAATTGATCTTCGAATGCCACGATTTTATCGGACAAGCGGAACAGACTTTACGGAATATCAGGGATATTTTAGAGGCCGCAGGTATGGGGCCCGAAAACATGGTTAGAATGACATGGTACATTCTATCTCGCGACGATTATTTAGAGAACCTGCGACCTTTGGGTAAGGTCTACAGAACCATACTAGGCAAGCATTATCCTGCAATGAGTGTCGTTCAAGTAGTCGCTTTAATGGAAAGCGAGGCACTTCTTGAGATAGAAGTTACGGCAGTTCGCGCACAAGATGATAATGAATAAATATGGATGATTGCNCTATCGCGCCGCCGCTTAAACCGATTCCAATGTCTTTCTTGAAATTATAGTTTTCTGCACTTCCGATGCCCCTTCATAGATCCGAAGTGCTCGCACATCGCGATATAGCCTCTCAACGATGTGTCCCTTAGTAACGCCCAACCCTCCATGCAATTGTACGGCACTATCGACAACTCTCTGCGCGGCTTCAGTGGCGAATAACTTAGCCATTGCAGCTTCANGAGTGACCCTTTGCTCGAGGCAGTCTTTGGTCCATGCAGACCGGTANATTAGCAAAGCGCTCGCGTCGATCTCNAGTGCCATATCTGCAATCTTGCCCTGNACTAACTGCAAATCTTGAAGCTTCCCTCCATAGATATCTCTGGTCCTCACGCGCTCNGCAGATTCATGCATCGCCCTTCTCGCCATACCNAAAGCTGCAGCAGCCACAGTTGTTCTAAACGTATCCAAGGTAGCCATCGCGATGCTAAGTCCCGATCCAGTGGAGCCGATCATTTGACTGCGAGGAACATGGCAATCTNCAAACCCAATGGTACCTANTGGATGAGGCGCAATAAGATCGATGCGNTCGATCAATTTAAGGCCTGGATTGTTGGCCTCAACAACAAAACAGCTGATATTCTTTGACTCGTTAATATCTCCAGTCTTGGTAAACACGGTGTAAAAGTCTGCCAACCCCGCGTTAGAAATCCAAGTTTTGGTCCCGTTAATTACGAAATGATTCGCATGCTCCTCCGCATGAGTGGTCATTGCCCTAACGTCGCTACCTGCATCCGGCTCTGAAAGAGCAAAAGCCGCCAATGAACGTCCCCGAACAACACTAGGTAAAAANTTTTCGCGTTGTTCTATTGTTCCAAATAGAGATATCGGCCCTCTGCCCAGACCCTGCATGGCGAATGCAAAATCTGCAAGAGGCTCGTGAAATCCCAAAGCCTCCCTAATCAAGCAAAGGCTCCTGACGTCCAAACCGGACTCATCGAGCTTTTGGTTGACAGCATTTTCTAGAAGACCAGATTCACCCATGGCAGAAACTATCTTTATGCAGTCGGCATCAACCTGCCTTTCGTCATGAGAAATTAGACTGTGCAGCTCTCTCGAAGCCCATTCATGAACGCGGGCATGCAAGTCCCTGTGCGAGTCATCGAAGAACGGCCATTTCAGCATCATCTCATCAACCATCAGAAATTTAAAACTCCAACTCAATTCCAACGAACAACAGTAACGTATCTTAGTTGCCAGCAAACTCGGGCTTTGTCTTTCTAACGAACGCCTCATAGGCCCTATGAAAATCTTGTGTTTGCATGCATATGGCTTGTGCCTGGGCCTCAGACTCTATAGCTTGGTCAATTGACATATTCCATTCCTGATGCAACTGGGTCTTTGTGATTCCATTTGCAAAAGTGGGACCATTTGACAGTTCTTGAGCTCGCTCGATAGCGAAGGAGATCGGATTGGCATCCACTGCATTAAAAAATCCCCATCTATGACCCTCTTCAGCCTTTAAGGAGCGACCAAAGAACAGCAGTTCACTAGCACGGCCCTGCCCGATTATTCGAGGCAAAATGGCACAAGCCATATGCATGCAAACACAAGATTTTCATAGGGCCTATGAGGCGTTCGTTAGAAAGACAAAGCCCGAGTTTGCTGGCA
>NZJL01000102.1 GCA_002692165.1 Porticoccaceae bacterium | reverse complement strand
GCGACCAAGCAGGTCCTCCTGTTTGTTCGCTTGGCCGCCTTACAGCGACATAATTGAAGTCGGGGTATTAAATGGCTTCTTTAGAAAAGGAGCTGAATTTTTTCGGGTTTGTTTGGAAAGCGGCAATTTGGTGCCTTTGAGTTGCCGTCACTTTGGTAATAACGGGCGAGCTTGCCGCTTTTGCGCTTCTTTTTGCCGGTTGCCCTCAATTCGTGGCAATAAGAGGCAAGTGATTAGAAACCTAAAAGGTACTTGCCCGGCGTTAGTTTGCCGCAACTCTGCCGACACCGGCAAAAAGCGGCATATTTTCGTTCATAGAGAACATTGGTTTGGCGAGCCGAAATATTTTTTACTGTTTATTTCTCATTTATGAGATCGAAGCAAAGCTCTTGTTGAGCTTCTATGTGAGCCCANAGACGCTCTATCTGCTCTTTCTGCATCTCTATTTTTGATCTTAATCCATCAAAGGCTGCTTTGTTGGAAGCTGCCCTGTCGTAGACCTCTTCTAGTGAATCTTGATTCGATGTGGCCTGCTCGAAAACTTTCTCGTGATTTTCGAGGTTTTGATCTTTAAGTTTTTTCCTGTTCCCAGTCCCTAAATATTCTGAAAAATTGTTTGCAAGTTGGTCAGTTTCTCTGAGGTTAACCCTGTTATGCTCTAAAAGGTTCTCATTAGTACTAATGATTTCTTCTATAAGGCATTTGAACTCTGTATTGATTGCAGACATTTTCGCGTTTATATCCAGAACGGCTTTATTAAGGCGTGAACGCTTCTCAAGATAGTCCAGCTCAGCCTTGTCGACTAAGTCTGTAATTTCTTGTTGCCTTAATTCTGAATCCTCCGCCAGGTGCTGGATAATGACTTTTTTATTTCGGACGATTGCTGTGGAGGCATCGTTTAGGAGTTGCCGACTTTCATTGAACGCCGCGTTTGCAAGCTCCATGGCAACCATTGAGTTTTCTGCAATGCGAATTCGGTTGGTATAAGCTCTAAGTTTATTTGCGTCTACGAGCGCTTCTAGTTCGTAATATACATGTGCTACTTGTTTGCTTATGTTGGCAGGCTCTTTCACTTGGAATACTTTTTTATGAATGTGANNNCGATGTTAAGCTCGCCACCTTTGATTATCAATTTCTTTATGCAACAGTTTGTCAAATTTATCAGAAATCTTTGGATGAGGACTTTGGAACTTAAGTAGTGCGAGCCCCCCTTTTTACTTAATTGAAGATCCTGCCCGCACCTAAAGTGAGCTTTAATTATTAGGGAAAGTCATCCAACCCGTAATGATATATTTATTATTTGCCTTCAAAACGTTCCCTTTATGCGCATGCGTCCATTCNGCGGGCCAAATTAATGTGAGTCCTTTTCTCGGTTGAATCGCNAGNTCATAATGACTGAAGAANGTTGAACCACCATCCTCTTGATTCACTTCATTCAAGTATGTCATCCATGCGAACACACGATGAAGTGTTGCTAGGCTGCTGCGCTCAGTATGCAAATTTTGGAAATGTTGGCCGCTTTGATACCTTTGAAGGTTAAAACTACTGATTTGCAAATTTCCTGCGAAAGTTGTCAAAAAAGGCCACTCAGTGACGTAATCTTGGTAGCACGAATATAGGCTGTGAAAGTATTCTTCAAAGATCTCATTGCCAGGTAATTTCATGTCTTTTGGCGCAATTCTGATGTCGGTGCTATTTTTATCATCCAAATTTTTTCCACCTTCAGTAACGCCTTTTTTTTGCTTATTTTTATTTGACTCAAAATAAGCAATCAACTCATCACATATTGATAGAGGACTTATAGTCCATGCACCAATGAACGTCGGCGTCAACTTTTGTTTTTCCAAAACTATTCTTTCCACGCATAACCTCTCATAGTACGGACAACCCATTCTTTAGATCAAAGGAAATAAAGCCATCCCCCAATAGGATCTCATCAAGCGCTGCTTGATGTTGACCTTTCATTAATAAAATCTTACCCAAATTGTAATGGGATTCGTCATAGTCAGGTTGCAACGCTATAGCTTGCCTATANCTTGCTTCAGCCTCATCTAATCTTCCTTGTTCTTTGAGGGTGTTACCCAAATTATAGTGAGCTTCGGCCAAGTCGGGCTTCAACGCTATCGCCTTTGCATAACTTGCTTCAGCTTCGTCTAATCTTCCTAATTCCTCGAGAGTGTTNCCCAAGTTGCTATGGGCTTCGGCATAGTCAGGNTTCAACAGCATAGCTTTCCTAAAGCTTGCTTCAGCTTCGTAAAATCTTCTTAGTTCTTTGAGCGCGTTACCCAAGTTGCTGTGGATTTCGGCTAGGTCAGGCTTCAATGCTAACGCTTGTCTATAACTTGCTTCAGCCTCGTCAAATCTTCCTGCTTCTTTGAGAACGTTACCCAAGTTGTTGTGGGCTTCGGCTAAGTCAGGTTTCAACGCTATAGCTCGCCTACAGCTTGTTTCAGCTTCTTTTAATCTTCCTAATTCTTTGAGAGTGTTACCTAAGTTGCTGTGAGATTCAGCATCGTTTGGAGCTAATTCAACTGCTTTTTCTTTAGCCACTACTGAGTCAATTATCCTACCTAGCTGATTGAGCACCGCCCCAAGCACTTTCCATGCAAACTGATGTTTGGGAAACTCATGAGTAATAGATAACGCTAGTTTTTCTGCATCTTTCAATCGCCCGTTTTTATAAAGTTCTAAAAGATTATTGAGTTGTTCCTGNGATGGATTACTAGCCTTTAGGTTTTGTTTTGCCGCCTTCTTTCTTTTCTTTCTTTCACTTAGTTTCTTTCGTTTCTGTGACAATGACAGGCTTTTATTGTGTGCAGCTAATTTAGGCTCATTTACCTTTGCGCTGGGTGTGAGCTGTTTTTCCAAAGTATTTAATTTTTCCACAGTCACTCCCTGTGTTCTCGCCTGCTCCAATACTTGCTTGGCATGCTCAAACTGTTGTTCTGTTATGAGAGCATCAATGTAGCTTAGCCAGAACTGTTCTATCTTTGGGTTTGCTTCGAGAGCGGTTTTGAATAACGGTAATGCCGCGGCAGCCTTATTAACCGATACTGCGAGTAAGCCTAGATTATGATTAGCGTCAGGGTGTGTTGGTTGGGAATGCAAGATTGCAAGATATAAACGTTCAGCCTCTTGCAGCTTGCCTTCTTTATGAGCGGCAACACCCCGCTGCAGTGCTTCTTCAATCGCCAGTTCCATCAACTATGCTTAGACGCTCCCNAGAATTTAATCCGCCAATGCTTTTGATTAATAGCCTTTGACACTTAAGTNACGTTAACTTAAATCGNCTTGCTCTTCACTAGGTCTTTTCTAAAAGTTATATTCAAATCTTAATTGCAATGGAAGGAGCCTTTTTACGTGAACTAATAAATTCAGCCTAGCGGTCGATCTTGTCGAGCGATTCTGACGCCGCTTTCAGATTAGTTAAGAGCCTAATTCGCAAGAAACTGGGCATTAAAGGTAACAAAATATTTCCGATGGATTTTCCTCTCACAGGTTCGAAAGCGTAAGATCTGGAAACAAGGCGGACCAGAACCTACCTGAAAACAATTTTCGGCGAGGAAGATGACAAAAAACTCATGTGGCTAGGATGTTAAGGTTGCGACCCTTGATTATCAATTTCTTTACGCAAGAGTTTATCAAATTTATCAGAGGTCTTTGCATGAGGACTTTGAACCTCAAGGAGCGCGAGGCCGCCTGGGCCCGAAGCGAGCAAAAATTTTTGATTATCGTAGGCTAGGATGGAAACGCTATGTCTAGGATCTATTTGGGTTTTCTGAACTACCTTTATTAGGCTTTCCTTGTCGGCAAACTTTCCTTTGAAGCGAACTTTAATAGCCCACACGACCAAAACCAGGAGTGCCGCAACAAATAAAATTGCCACAATCGTCCGAACAAAGTATTCGAAGGTTAGTGTTTCCAGCAAATTTTCCTAAGCTCCTCTTATTCTTTCCATGGGGCTGACGATTTCAAGAATTCGTATTCCTAGCTTACTTCCCGAAGTCGTTACGACTTCCCCCTTCGCAATCACTGTGTNATTNACCTTGATATCCATCAAATCACCAACGCTTCTATTAAGCTCAAGCACAGTNCCTTGAGCCACAGCCATCAGGTCCTTAAGCTTTAGCTGAGTATTTCCGACCTCAACATTTAGTGTTATCGGTATTGATTTAACTACATTTTGATCGATACCCTGATAACTCTCAGAAGAATCTTTTGGTTCGTCATTATTATCAGTTGCCTGCTCTTCTATTTCTTGATCTGTTTCGTTTTCGCTCATTTAGTTTTCACCTCGTAGAATGGTTTCCTCTAATTTTACCGCTACCTTATTACCTGAAATTCCTATGTCCGCCGAGAACAATGGAAAATCGTTTACTTTTATCTCTGCCTTTTCTGGTGGATCGAAGGCTAATGTGTCTCCGANGGATAAATTCGATAATTCGTCAACNGAAAGATTTAAAACTCCTCCGCTAACAAAAACCTGAAAGTCAACGTCTGAAAGCGAGCTGCTTAAGCGGTTCGCCCAATTTTGATCTGCGTCGTGTGTTTGCATCCTGCTTCTGAGCAAATCTCTTTGGAGGTTGAGGCTCTGATAAGTATATATAGCATCGATNTAAGCTGAGACTGACTCATCCGGTAATTTCAGCTCAAAGCGATTGACCACAACCGATTCCTCGTCTCCAGCTATGTTGGCGAAAAGCGGGTTTATATCCCTACTCATTTGAGTGATGTTTACATCACAATAGGGTGCCCACGCGTCTTTCATAGATTTATAAAGTAGCCCGCAAAGACTGTCGATTACTGCATTTTCATTCGGTGTAAAGCCACGCTCCTCGCCCACGTCAAGCGGTCTTAGTTGTCCTCCATACCAGTTGTCTAGACAGCTATAGACCACCTGAGGATGTATAACAAAAAGCGCCTCGCCCTTCAGGGGACTCATCTCGACAACATTCACGGAGCTAGGGGAGACGACATTGTGAATATAATCAGAGTAAAGTTGAAGCTTTGGCTCCGCAACNGAAAGCCTAGCGTTGTAGTCTAAGTCTTGTAGAAGCCTTGTTCTAAAAAAGCGATGAAAACGCTCATTAATCTGGGCAATCGCAACCGAGCTTGCTCCTAGATTCTCCTCATTTCTAGCAATCGAGATGACTTCTGCCTCTGGGTTATACCCGAAGGTTTCACTTCCAAATTTTCCATCGGCGACCATGTCTTCTATGGCGCTCAGCTCCTCGGGGGATAGCAATGGCTCTTCAGATTCTGACATTTAATTGATCCTACTGGATTATTAACTCGGTAAAATAAACCTCTTCAATCGGGGCCGAAGTAGTCTTTTCGTATTTTTCTAGGCTTTCATTAATTACAAGCCGAAGTTCTTCAAGAAGTTCCTGTTGACCCTCATCTGTGTTCATAGTTTCTTCGGTAACTTTACGGAGAGATTTTAATATACCGGCTCGAATACCTACCAAATGACGCGGGATCCATCCAGGGGTGCCCTCCTCTTCATTGAACATAGTGTCTTCGTCATAGTATGTGCTTAGTCCTAGTTTAACCTGCATGATTTTTCTGGAGCCGAATAAATTTACTTGGAAGGCGTCNGTAAAGGTATAGTAGCTGATGAGGAATTTCTGTTCTATCTCNGCGGTCAAAGGTTCAGGCCCTGTTGCCAGACCCTCTTCGGTCTGCTCAAGCTCTGCCTCTATTTCCTCGAGCGCCACTTCTGGATCTTCTTCTGCAGGTTTTTCGTCAAAAAAACCTGTAATAAACAGCGTTCCCACAGCGGTTCCTGCGATCAAGACAATAACCCCAATGGTTATTAGGATAATCTTTAGGATTCCGCCTTTTTTGCCGCCCTCGGATTCTTCGTTATCGACCTCAGACATAGTCTATCTCCCTTTTGCGTTATTTTTCCCGTTCGCTTGGCGATTATACTTGGATATCGACGCGGCCGGAACTAATCAGGTTAGCTAATTGCGTTTTAGATGCGATTTCCTCATCCAAATCGATCTCTAAAACACGATTATTCGAATTTTTTGATTTATTTCGATCATCTGTGTCTTGGCGCTTGTCTCCGATGAAAACGTCTACCGATTGATAATTTTCTAGACTNTCTTTGAGTCCCAGTTTTAATCTGGATAGGCTTTCTTGTAAGAGCGCCCTTGTTGTTTCATCTGCGGCGTATAATTTTCCTTCAAAGTTGCCATCATTAAATTCTAGCGCCACATTGATCTCACCCAGAGATGCTGGATTTAACTTTAATTGTAAATTCCAGTTATTTTGTTGTATCGCATTGATCATCCGAGAACCTAAAGCCTCTGAAAATTTTTGAATTACGTTTTCTAATTGGTTTTGTTGTACTTGCTGAGCATTGGTGGTGATCTCTCGAAAGGGCGAGCGGCTTTCTGCCTTAATATCTGAGACCGTGGCCACCTCTCTAGCACTTAATTGCTGGACCTCTTGCACCAAGATAGAAGGTTTGGTGGTCGACATTGTTAACTTCTCAGTACCTTTTAAAGGGTCTATTAGATCTTCTCGAATCGAAATCTTCTCTGAAGTTTTTCGAAGGGTGTCTTTGACGAGTTTATTAGTAATCTGATCGACTGCTTTTTTTGAACCGCCTTCTAAATACCCTTTAGAGCTGATNAATGCTTTTTCTTCTTTCAATTCCCCATTCTTTTCGATTGAAAGATCCAGTTCGGTTGAAGTTCGACTATTTTGCACTTTAATTTGATGAGCTTGCATTNGCTCTTTTTTTAACGGTCTTTTTTCTGACGGCTCTCCAACTTTCTCTGACAGACCGCCTATCTCAGTAGATTGTTGTCCTGAGATCGNTGAATTTACGAGTGCTAANCGTGAGTTTAATTGTTTCTCAAACGATTCAAAAAGTGGGTTATTCGTTTTTATTGCCGCTTGGGATCCGGGCTTCGAAAATTTCTCCGGGCTTTCCTTAGCGTTCTCTTGAGAATTTTTNTCAGGCTTCTGCACTAGCGTTTTTTGAAGCGCATTACTCTCTATGAGTTTAGGATCAAGTTTCTCCGTTTTTTTATCTGAGCTATCGCCTTCGTTTGATGTTCTTAACCCTGGGATTTCTTTAACCCCAAACGGGTTTTTTCTCTGCATTCTATCATCGCGTGATTCGCTATCGGGTTGTTCTTGAGAAGGACCTGATTGATTTCTCATAAAATCACTAAGGCTNTTGTTTGAAACAGAGGCGCTTTGAGGGGTAAGAATTATCCNTCCGACCTCGAGGCCTCTTTCGTGCAANATTAACTTCGGCAATTCCCTGCCAATAAGGGTGAAATCTTTTGCCTCTTCTGACTTTTCTTCGCCCGTGTTTTCGCTGGCTCCTTCTAGATTCTCATTATCCTCCTGAGAAGCCTTTTCAGAGTAGCGCTCAAGCGACCCGTCTGTTTTTTGTTGAGCTTTAACCTGGCCATCAAAAAATTCATTAAAATCAGAAGGTTGCTGNCTANCATCAAGGCCATTGGGATTTTTCTCGGGGCCTTTGGTGGATAAAAATACAATTTCGTTGTTCATCTTCGGTCACTGAATAAATCTGTCACCAAAGACAATCGCAAGTTCTGTGCCAATCTCGCTAATTAACCTTGGAAAGATTTTCCTTTTGCCCGAAACCATCTAGATTGAGTTAACTGATCACTCAGTTTTTGCTCCAGAACATTCTCGTTCTTTAGCAATGCTGCCCTGTTTTTTTCAAAGAGGGATAAATATTTTTGCTCCTCGACGCGATGTTCTGTAACCCTA
>NZJL01000101.1 GCA_002692165.1 Porticoccaceae bacterium | reverse complement strand
CCCAAGGTAGCACATAGCCCAAAAATGCTTCAGCCATCAAAGCAACATATATGGTCATCCCAAAGACCCAAACTAGCTCCCTAGGTGCCTTGTATGAGCCGTACACAAGACCACGAAACATGTGAAGATAAACCACAACGAAAAATAATGACGCGCCTGTTGAATGGGCATATCGTATAACCCATCCTAGCTCGACGTCTCGCATGATATACTCAACCGACGCGAACGCATGCTCTGCGGATCCCTGATAACTCATTAGTAACCAAATGCCTGTTACTAGCTGCACTACAAGGGTTACCATTGCCAAAACGCCGAAATAGTACATCCAGTTGAAATTTTTTGGAGCAAAATATTCGGACATATGCTTCTTCCAACTCTCATTGAGAGTCGGCATTCTAGAATCGAGCCAAGTCGAAAAGCTTTGTCGTTTTTCCATCAAACTTCCTCCGGATCAACACCAATAATCACAATCTCGCTTGACTCATACGAGTGAGGAGGAATTTCCAGATTGGTGGGGGCTGGCGCACCAGCGTAGACGCGGCCAGATAAATCAAATTTGGAACCATGACAGGGACAAAAAAAGCCCCCAAGCCAGCTTTCTCCGCCAAGATCCTTGGCACCCACGTCTGGCCGATACGTTGGTGCGCACCCTAGATGTGTGCAAAGACCAAGCATAATTAAGAATTCCTCTTTACCCGACAATGTTCTGACTGCGCCTTGAACGTAGTTTGGTTGCGAAGCCGAAGCTGACTCGGCATCCTTCAGAACCTCGGGCGCCATATTTATCACCGCTTGAATCGATTCAACTGTTCTNCGAACTATGTAGACAGGCTTCCCCCTCCACTCAACAACTATGCGCCCGCCGGGCTCCAATTTACCAATGTTTACTTTTATTGGAGCACCTGCAGCCTTTGCCTTGGCGCTTGGCTTCCATGAAGAGAAAAAAGGAATTGATGCCCCAACCACCCCTGCACCGCCGACCAAGCCGGTGGCGCCAGCAAGGAAACGACGGCGGGAATTGTTAATATCGTTGTTTTCCAAAAGTATCTCCCTGATAAAATCATGAACGTTATACGCTCAAGAAGCCGTCATGAGACTCAAAAGATCACGCGTTACAAAACTCTTGAGGCCACTGCGCAGACAACAGAGTTCCAAACTTTCCCGATGTGTTTTTCCCCAAAAGATAGAAACGAATCTACTGACAGCACTTCAACGTTATTTAGCGTTTTGAATACTGCGGACGTTTTCGCGCTTTGTGGAGCCCTACCTTCTTACGCTCCACTTGACGAGCATCTCGCGTTAAGAACCCAGCCTTTCTCAACGAGGGACGTAAGTTCTCATCATATTTCACTAGAGCACGTGCTATTCCATGACGAATTGCTCCAGCTTGGCCGAAGCTACCTCCCCCATTCACTGTAACGCAAAGATCAAACTTACCCGCCATATCAACTACCTCAAGCGGTTGTTTGACAATCATTCTCGCCACTTCTCGGCCAAAGTAATCATCCATTGATCGATCGTTTATTTTAATCTTCCCGTCACCTAAACTCATAAACACGCGCGCTGCTGATGTTTTTCGCCGTCCGGTTCCGTAGTAATGCAAATCCGCCATAGTTTTTCCGCTAAATCTCTAGAGGTTGGGGGTTCTGAGCGATGTGTGGATGATCGGCACCCGAATAAACCCGAAGTTTGCGAAACATTTCTCTCCCGAGGGGTCCACGCGGCAACATACCCTTGACAGCCGATTTAATAACCTTGTCAGGGGCTTTGCTAGCTAAGTCTTCAAGGCTTACGCCTTTGATCCCACCCGGATAACCTGAATGAGTGTAGTAAATTTTGTCTTTGCCTTTGTTTCCCGTGTAAGAAACCTTCTCTGCATTGACCACCACAATATAATCTCCGGTGTCAACATGAGGAGTGAATTCCGGTTTATGCTTGCCCCGCAAACGAGAGGCGATGGACGCGGCTAGCCTACCCAATATCTTATTTTCAGCGTTTANTAAAAACCAATGTCTATTTATGGTCTCTGATTTCGCACTGTAAGTTTTCATCAATTTAAACCTAGTCGCTGACCCTTTTAGAGGGGCGAATTCTAATGATATACAGGACTTTTTACAAGTATTATTGGCGTTAATATCCAGCGTTGATTTCTTTCATTGATATTGACTAAGGTTTATGGGGTCTCGCCAAAAATTCTTCGCTCTGCATTTCTATCAAACGACTTACTGTTCTCTGAAATTCAGTCCCCAGTCTAACGCCAGAATAGAGTTTTTCAATGGATGTTTCAGCGGAAACAACCAATTTGACATTCCGATCATAGAACTCATCCACTAGGTGGATAAATCGTCGAGCAGCGTTGTCATTATTAGCTCCTAGAATAGGTATTGAAGAAATAATCACCGATTTAAATTCTTTAGCGATCTGAATGTAATCATTTTGACTCCTGGGCCCCTCACATAGGTCGCAAAATTCAAACCAAACAATCTCCCCAGCAATTTTCATCGCCTTGACAGCTCTCTTCTCTACTTGCAATTCAATCATGGTTTGAACAACTGAATTCGGATTGGATAGTTTCACAAAAGTCGCCTCAAGGGCCGCCTCAGCGGTTTCATTTAATGGGAAATAATACAAATCTGCTCGCTGCAAAGCACGAAACCTGTAGTCCATACCTCCATCCAAATTGAACACGTCACAATTTCGCTTGATTTGTTCAATCGCGCCAAGAAATTGCTGTCTTTGCAATCCATTTTGGTAGAGATTGTCTGGCGCAATATTTGAAGTTGTGACAAGACATACCCCTTTGTCAAACAATGAAATTAACAAACCCTTCAAAATCATCGCGTCGGCTATGTCATCGACATGAAACTCATCGAGACATAAAACTCGAGCCTGGCTAGATAACTTTTCGGCAACTATTTCGAGGGGATTCTTTTGGTTTTTGAGGTTATCTAGTTCGGTATGCACCAGCTTCATAAAGCGACTGAAGTGCAGTCGTTTCTTTTCTTTGAAGGGAAGGCAATCAAAGAAGCAATCCATGAGATAGGTCTTCCCACGACCCACTCCTCCCCAAAAATAGATGCCTTTTACCACCCATTTTTGTTGCCCTTTTAAAAAAAAACTAGACATGCGTTTGATATAACCGTGGTTGGAACCCCTGCAATCCCTAGTCAAATGAGAATAAAGTTCATCGAGTTTTTTAACGGCAACCGCTTGTCGGGCATCTGATTCAAAATTATCCCGCGACAAATCTCTCTCATACAGTTGTTGTGGATAAACCATCTCTCGAGCGCACCAGAGCGAAAAGGAAGACTTTACCCACGCAAAAGAGCGGTTACAAGGTTTTAAAACCCCCAAGTTATATCCAAACAATTTGCGAGCAATAAATTGGCAATAAGTCATAAAATTGTTGCGTCTTTTCTCTGCTTCCGCGACACTAAGGAGCAAAACGTACGGAATTATACGCATGTCAAATGCAGACTTTGTGATTTTCGCTGTTATCGGGGCCTTCTTCCTTGGGGCGGCGCTGGGGTACCTTTTAGCGTTTCACATTTCCAAACAGCGTGCTCCGATGCAAAACAATGAAAAGGAGCTCGCTAGCAACGAAAATTGCTTAAAAGTTTTACAAGAAGAAGTTAATAATCACTTGGTCAATTTATCTTTGCACACGCAGACGGTGAACGAAAGCTGCAAAGCTCTTCAAGGCCATCTTGCCTCAACCGCAGTAAATTTAGCAAGTCCCGAGGTCAGCCGCCAGATATTGAAGGAAACAAAACTTGGTGATCAGTTGGATGAGGGTGACTTAGGTCTGGCGTACACTAAGGGATTGATTGGAGCTCCCAAGGATTATGCGCCTAAAGTCCCGGGGGGAATACTGAGTGAGGAATACGGATTAGCTGATTCCATCGACACCTCATCGATCGTGGAAAAGGTTGAAACGCTGGAGGAAAAAAAATCGGCTGATCCAACACTGCAGATAACATAGAAATAGGAACAGATGGTTTACGGGCTAGCCGATAAAGCTAATTAGAGATATCATTCAAATGTAAGGCTAATTCAAGGGTGGCTTGGTAACAACTTTTCTAAAACTAGCAGATCGCTCCCCCCTAAACGCTTCAATGTTTTAAGAATACAAACCCATCAATTTAGTATTCAAATTGTAGGTGCTTAATAAAAGACTCATGAGCAAAATTTCTTCGTCTGAATTGTTTCTAATGTGGAAAGAAATGACTGGTAAAGCCCAGTTGGAAAACGATTGTGAACCGATATTTGGCAGTTTTTTCGAGGCAAATATATTCCCATTTGACAACCTCAGGCAAGGCCTTAGTGCCAAATTAGAAAAAGAGTTGGCTGGTTCTGGATTAAGGCGGTCTGATGTAAAAAAACTAATTGCTGAAAGCGAACATGACACAAACTTAGTTCAAGATGCGGCCGCAGATATCAAAGCGACTTTAAATCGCGATTCAGCTTGCAACAGTTCGCTTGAGGTCTTCCTATTTTACAAGGGGTTTTCCGCTCTCCAAGCACACAGGCTGGCTCATCATCTTTGGCTCCAGAACCAACAGTTATTGGCATTGTTAATTCAATCACACGTCTCACGCCGCTTTGGAATAGATATTCATCCCGCTGCCAGAATCGGGAGAGGTATCATGCTGGATCATGCTACAGGTCTTGTAATCGGTGAAACAGCCGTTGTAGGGGATGATGTATCGATTATGCAATCAGTCACGCTAGGCGGCACCGGCAAAGAGAGTGGTGACCGGCATCCCAAGATTGGTTATGGTGTGCTAATTGGTCCGGGTGCAAAAATACTTGGCAATATTGATATTGGAACTGGAGCGATGATTGCGGCATCAAGCGTAGTTTTAAAGCCAGTGAGCGATAACGCTATTGTTGCTGGGGTGCCCGCAAAAATAGTTGGCAACACACAAACCAAAGAACCGTCTTTAACAATGGATCACCATTTTAGTTATCATACTGATCGAGATTAATTCTCACAACTTTTAACAACGAGCCCAACTAAAAGACATAATTTCATCTATGCAAGCCGCTCCCAAGAGTTGCACTAATAAACGATCCACTCCGAGTGCGACTCCCGCGCAATTGGGTAACCCCGCTTTAACTGCATCAAGCAATAGCTTGTCGTCCACTGGAAGCGACTTTCCCATGGCACGCCTCTCGCGACGATCTTCTTTGAAACGAGTCTGATGCTCGGAAAAATCATTAAGTTCGAAATAGCCATTAGCCAATTCCGAATTGTTTAGGAATACTTCGAATCGGCGACTTACTTTCTGACCCTTATGGTCGAGATGTAACTGCGCTAAAGCTTTCTGACAAGACGGATAGTCATAGAGAACGACTAGCCCCTTCGGCATGTTGGGTCGCACAAAGGTTTCAAATAACACATCGAGACAGCCAGAGCGAAAATCTCTTGACCAATTCCCAAGGTTTGCCTCTTCAGCTCTGTTCCGAAGCGCAGAGAGTTCAACATTATGCGGATTAATACCAAGAAACTCCTCGAACACCTCTCCATAGCTTAATTTTGATACTCTAATTGATGGAATAAAAACCGATACTAAATCAATAACCTCTTCCGCTAGTTGGTGTTCATCCCAATTGATACGGTACCATTCCAACATTGTAAATTCGGGATTGTGCGCAGTGCCCTCCTCCTCCGCGCGAAAAGCCTTTCCTAAACTGAAAATATCGCCACTGCCAGACGCCAAAAGACGCTTCATGAAATATTCGGGCGAAGTCTGAAGAAAGCCTCTAAAGTGCTCAGAAGTTACACTAAAGCTCAATAATTGTGGATCCGTGACCGTAGACCTACCCAATAGAGGTACATCAATCTCTAACACACCTCGATCGCTCAAAGTCCTTCGTAGTTCTCTCATCACGAAGCTTCGGTACTTTAAAGTTCGAAGGTTACTACCTGGTTTCCACGTGTCAGCTTTTTTTATCATTCGGGGTTCGATATTAGTCAAAGTGTTTACAAAGCAGGCTTGCTAAACGCACTAATTCTCAAGCGCGACCTAAATAATCGCCTGTGCGAGTATCGACCTTCACAAACTCACCCGATTCCACGAATAAAGGCACNTTCACNACTGCACCAGTGCTNAGTCTTGCCGGTTTAGTACCGCCACTGGCGGTGTCTCCGCGCAATCCCGGATCCGTCTCTACAATCTCCAGCTCAACATGGTTTGGTGGCGTTACTGAAAGCGGAGACCCGTTGTAGAGCGTAACAATACATAAATCCTGCTCTTTTAACCACTTGCTCGTTTCGCCTATGGCTTGATGATCTGCTTGATATTGTTCAAAGTTTTCTGACTCCATGAAATGCCAGAAATCTCCATCGTTGTANAGGTACTGCATCTCGATATCCAAAACGTCAGCTGCCTCAAGCGTATCCCCGGACTTCAAAGTTTTCTCTAAAAGGCGACCCGTCTTTAAATTACGGAATCTAACTCGGNTGAAAGCCTGTCCTTTGCCTGGTTTTACGAACTCATTATCNAGGATTGTGCAAGGATCCTTCTCAACCATCACTTTGAGACCCGGCCTAAAATCGTTAGTAGAATAATTAGCCACGCTTTTGCGCCCCTATGCTCACCGAATGAACCTATGATAACCCAAGTAAAAAGGATATGACGAACCACCAAAACTTTTTCGCTTCTCCCAACGAAAACATCTAAAAACCCAACTACTCTGACCCCAGCGCTTGAAGATCACGATCGCTGTAACCCATTAGGTAAAGGATGCCATCAAGACCTGAGTGCGATATTGCATATTTAGCAGACACCCTTACCAGCGGTTTAGCTTTAAATGCCACGCCCATTCCCGCGGCCTGCAGCATGGGCAAGTCGTTGGCACCATCGCCAACGGCAATCACCTGCTCAAGGTGCAGACCCTCTTGAACAGCAAGCTCGCGTAATAGCTCAGCCTTTCGATTTCCATCAATTATTTCTCCCTTCAAGTAACCTGTTAAATGTTCGTCAACGATTTCTAGTTCATTTGCAAATACATAATCAACCTTTAGTATCGACTGAAGACGAGATGCAAAAAACAAAAATCCGCCAGAAACGATGGCAGTCTTGAAGCCAAGTTGCCTAAGCCGCTTCAAGAGGTATTCAGAACCCTGAGTGAGTCGAAGCCTATTAGCCACATGCAACAGCACATCCTGTTTTAGACCTCTTAAAANCGCCACTCTCATTCGCAAGCTCTTTTCAAAATCCANTTCACCACCCATTGCAGAGGCAGTTATGGCAGANACTTCGTCCCCAACTCCTGCCTCAACCGCCAAGTCATCTATGACCTCAGAGTCAATCAAAGTAGAGTCCATATCAAAAACAATCAATCTGCGGCTTCGCCTGTAGATTGAGTCTTTTTGATAAGCTATATCGATATCATGANACGCGCCAAGTTCCAGCAAAGAACTTCGAAAAGAATCAGCATATCTAGTCTCTCCTCTNATCGAAAATTCNACACAGACTTGCGTTGAGCAATCGATACTTTNATANGCCGTTCGTCCNNNNAGCCGTGTTATTTTATCAATATTNAGCCCAAATTCAGAGATTTTCTCTGTTACAACTTCCAAATAGCGGGCCTCGATCTTTGGGGCAAGAAGACTAACAATATGTCTCTGTTTACCCTGTTGATCGACCCAATCTTGATAATTTTTTGANGGAATAGGAAAACATTTCACTCTCATTCCGAGCTTACTAATTTCGGATGAGATGGATTCAACTACTGAGAAAGTAGAATAATTCTTAGAAACAGCTGCTAATATCCCGAGGGTTAACTGATCGTGAATGACGGCTTGACCAATATCAAGCACAGTAATATCGAAAAGCGATAATNTCCTCGTGACNGTTCTNGTAACACCAANTNGATCTCTGCCAAAAATATTGATTAGCAAGATTTGTTTCACTGCTTTGGGCGCCCTCAATGTACACGAGGACATTATATATTAACTACAAGAATAGGATAGAATAGATTTCTCAGTGCTTATGTCTGTCCGATGAGTAAAAAGATGCATCAATACCGAATGCGCTACAAATTATCCGCTCTAGTCGTAATTGCTCAGCTCACCTTTGGCCTGCTGAGTTGGTACCTAATTGCCAACCAAACAAAACAATCTGTAGCGACCATTATAGAAACACAAAGCGAAGATGCAATGAATCGGATTATCGATGCTCTTCCCGCCGCAATTGTAAATAATGATTCGATCAGTATTCAGGTCATGCTTAATAAAACTACGCGACATCCTTTCGTGCACAGTGCTGCGTTTTTCGATAGCGACAATAAGCTAAAAGCGGAAAGCACTGTTGAGAAAACAGCCATCTCAAATATGGCTATTTTCAGTCGCAAGATCCAGATGCAAGGGAATGTGCTAGGAAGAGTGGAGGTCACGTTGGACAAAACCAAAATTCAATTGACCTCGGGACAAATAGCAGCAGATTGGATATTTTTGTGGTTGCTATACTCCGCCTTAACCACTTACCTTTGCTTTAGTTTCGTGTCGAACATCGAAAAACGTGCTTTTAATCTCGCAGACAAGCTTCCTGGCAAAAACCCCAACAAACTAAATGGATTTTTATATCTCGAGGAAAAATTGCAGCCGCTTATTGGATTGTCTCAAAACAGCGACGAAACATACCACAACAATCACTATTGCTCGTTAATCACAGGCAGTTTAGTCAATCTCGACCAATTAACAGATCGACTTAATCAAGAGAGCCTCGAAAAACTTCTTAACAGACTTGACAATTGTGTAAGCGCAACTGCGAAGCTCTATGGTGGACACCGTGTTGAGGGAGATAAACGTACTATACATTTGTGCATGACATCCATGGAGTGCACCAAGCAACACTTGTTGGTGTGCCTCATGCTAATGTATGCTCTTAATCAACTTGTAAAGCAATTTTCATCACGGGGGTCTTTAAAAATTGACATGTCGTGGACTTTGTTGGGCAATCAGATTTCGTCTAAACCGATTTTTTCGTTTCATGAGGATATGAATCAATTAAAGGCGAATTCTCTAGAGCAGATCGCAAAACTGAGTAGCCAAACGATAGCAGTTAAAACGAGCAAATTCAGCATTGATGATTTATCTACCATTGCCCGATTCAGCCATTTGGAGGAAGATTGCTATGCCCTCAAAGCATTCGCAATTGAGCGTCAAGAGCTACTAAACAAACAAATTGACCATCTATATCTTGCGTGTTTCGGCAAAGAAGCCAATTATCCAGCTGCCTGGGCACCGGTTGACAGAAGTGAGCCATTGAATGAAGTGTAATTCATAAGGAGTCGAAAATTTGTGAATGCTGGTTCATTTCCAACGCTGGCATTTCGTCTTTATTTTCGCCAACAACCTTTGCTGGAACTCCAACGACTGTAGAATAAGGTTTAACTGAATCTATTACTAAGCTACCTGCTCCGATCTTTGCGCCCTTGCCAACAGAGATATTCCCTAACACTTTTGCCCCCGCTGCAATCAAGACGCCAGATCCAATCTTTGGATGGCGGTTACCGGATTCAGACCCTATTCCGCCCAGTGTTACCGAGTGAAGGATTGACACATTGTCTCCGATAACTGCGGTTTCACCGATCACAAGGCCCGACGCATGGTCAAGCATGATCCCAGAGCCAATGGAGGCTCCAGGATGAATATCGACAGAAAACTGGGCCGCCACCCGGCTTTGGAGAAACAAAGCCAAGAAGCGCCGCCCTTTGCTCCACAGCTGGTGGGATATCCTATGAACCTGAAGAGCTTTGAATCCTTTGAAGAAAATGAGAGGCATCAGCAATTGTTCGCAGGCAGCATCCCTTTGAACATAAGCCTTTAGATCTAAACATGAATAAAAAAGGATTCGGGGCTCGTTTTGCAGAACCTCATGAAACACCTGAGCAATAACGTCAAAAGAAATCGAAGAGTGTTGAATCTGGGAGGCAAGGGAGAAAACAATGGCTTCAGAGAGACTATTATGATTAAGGACGTGCTGCTCAATAAAGTCCGACATCCGAGGCTCTTGATCACTCAGTTTCAAAGCCTCCGAACGCAAGGATGCCCAAACACTATCTGGAACTTCTGTCATGACTTATGTCCTGATAGTCGAGCCGACACAAATAAAACGTTCGTAGATCTGTTCTAAGTTTTTTAATACCGTGTCTAACAGGCATATATCACTGTTAAGTAGACGTCGTTCCAATAAACTTAAGTCCATTGCTTCAGCATAAAATCTAGACATCGGGGCATAGCTCAGGTGCCAGCGCTCCGGGAGAACTCCACCGTTATCGGTCTCATAGGGCCGATAAAATCCATATTGCGGATCGATCTGATGATCCAACCATTGATGCATAGAAGCAAAAAGTCCGTCTCCCACTGTCTCTTCATGCAACAACTGCAAAGTATAGCCGTCTGGCATGGATGCCGAATCATAGACGTCTATATCAGTGCCCCAGTGATGTCTGGAAGCCCCCGGCAAAGCAGACCACCGCAAAACAGCTTCTACCCTTTCCCACTCAGTCAAATTTTCGATCTTAATGGGGCTACCAAAAGCATCAAGCACTGGTTTTTTCCCAGATAATTTGTCATTCCAGATATTTGCTTGGCGTTGAAATGAACGATAACCGCTGCATACACTGAGGTTGAAGCCATTTTTAAAAGCCTGCTCACAAAATTCGTTTAAGGGTTTATAAATTTCCTTGTGAATATAGATTATATCTTGTGACGCGTCTGTGAAAGCGCCATTCCAAGGTACAAGGTGGCACCGAGCATCCCCGGTACAAACATGCATTATCGTCTCGCCTGAGTAAGACATGACACTGTTTTCCACTGCGCTAAACACCGGAATCACTCTGTTAGATGCAGTGTACTCCACACAGTATTAATTCGTCCATTATTAAAGCTGCTGAGCATCATTAGCCACCTGTTGCGGATTTGAGCTTTAAAAAATCAAATCGATTGGACCAATCAGTTTGTTGGAAAACTGCGTCACTTGACATTTCCATGCCATTACTTCAACCCCAATATCGATTGCCTGAAGCAACATATGCGCGTAATCAGCGTCAATATCAGACGCTACTCCGAGGCGATCGATTCCATTAATTTGAACACAGAAAAACAATATCGCCCTGTGTCCCAGGGTAACAACTCGCATTAATTCTCTTAAATGTTTACTTCCTCTAGAAGTAACTGAGTCTGGAAATAAAGCCAGTCCTCCCCCCATATCTAAGGTAACGTTCTTGACTTCCACAAAACAGATATTATTTGAATTCTCGAGCATGATATCAATCCGACTATTTTCCTCTCCGTAGCGCACTTCAGTGCGAATAATCGGATAGCTTGACAGAGCGTCAATGGCCCCGCATCGGATTCCATCCAAAACAATCCTATTTGCCAAAACAGAATTTATACAGGCCAAATTGCCTGATTCTGTAGTAACCAACTCCAGAGTCCCAGGTAACTTTCTTTTCTTATCAGTAGTTAATGAGTACCAGCAACGGGTGCCTTGAACCACGCAATTTTTCATAGAGCCAGTATTTGGGCAATGTAAGGTTAGAATTTTTTTAGACTCCGTTTGCACTTCGGCAAAAAAACGTTTGTAGCGGGACCTAAACAAACCAGGAAGTAGTGGATTTCTGTATGTCAAAAAATTTTCTTTTGCAGTTCTTTAAAGGGGTTCTCATTCGCTATCGCGAAATATCTCCCGAAGAGTGACATTTAAAGTACAACGAAACAAGTCGTTATCCATGAAAAAAGACAGAAATTTTCATACTAATCAGATTTTTCTTGAAATATGCCTACAATCTCTCTATAACGCGGTGCTGTAATTTAGATAATTGTTTTTCTAAAGGATTAAAGTTGGCTATAAATTCAAGATCATCTTCCCATAAGGGAGGCACAAACTCGAGTAATTCAGCGAGCAATAGCCTTCATGGACTATCGCCATATAAGGAAAAAAAGGGTGAGGAGTACATGAATGAAGAGCAGCGCAGTCATTTTCAAGCAATTTTGCAAGCTTGGCGACAAGAGCTAATGGAGGAAGTTGACAAAACCGTAATTCATATGCAAGACGAGGCAGCCAATTTCCCTGACCCAGCAGATAGAGCGACTCAAGAGGAAGAATTTAGTTTAGAGTTAAGAGCTCGTGACCGTGAACGCAAATTAATTAGGAAAATTGATAAAACCTTAATTCGAGTTCAAGAA
>NZJL01000100.1 GCA_002692165.1 Porticoccaceae bacterium | reverse complement strand
CGAGTTATCCCAGATGGTGCTCTTTATCGTATACCCCCTGCGAAAGGTGGGTCCCCTCAGATGCCCGAGTTAATTCTTGGGGGATTGAATTTTGCTAATGGGTTCTTCATAGATGAGGCGAACAAGAGACTTTATCTATCCGAGATGCAGAGCAGCAGAGTAGTCGCATACGACTTAGATTTATTGTCTGGGTCGCTTACCAAGCAGATTACGCTCGCACAAATGCCCTCCCCTGACAATATGGCTCTGAACCATGATGGCACTTTATGGGTAGCATTGCCTTTAGCTAACCAAATTGTTTCTCTAGATATCTCTACGGGGACCACAAAAACGGTATTTGACGCCCAAACAGAACTGGGGTCCAAGTTAGTAGAACGAGGATTAACTAGCGTTCAAAATGGCGGTGGTTGGGCTAATTTGGTTGGGCCAAAGCTTACAGGGGAAATGCCAGGTTTGCTGACAGGGATGATACTTGGTGATGAGAATCAACCTTTTTATGTTGCAAATTTAGGGGCCGCTCTAGTAAAAGTTTCGCCCTAAGCAGATTGAATGCCTAATATGACCGCTAGTGCTCAGGGTCAAAATCATTAAAGTTGTGAAATTGATTTAGCCGTTTTAATACAACACACATGCTGGCCTCGCAGAAATGAAAGAGCTAAAAAACAGGAAACAAACTCTCCCCTCGTTGCGTTGCTCCGTGGAGTGCGCTACTAGGGCGTCTTTTCGCTCTCTTACCTTAAATTTAATCTAGAACGCTCTCTAGATCGCTGCTCCAACGTCACCGCAAAGGTCAGAGATTTGAATCCTCAATCTTGCTAGATTTCAAATTAGATTAACTCAAGTATTAAAGCGCTACAGAATTACAATTCAATACGTTGAGTAAAACCGACAAAATTTAATAGAAATGATTTACTGAGCGACTGAAAAATATTTCGGCTTGTTTGAATTATTGTTTCCCTGCCAAAGCCTTCAACAATACATACCAATGCTTCAAATTATCGTGGAAGGTTTCCACAAGCACCCTTTCATTCAAACCATGCGCAAAATTGTCGCTCGCTTTGCCATAATTTGCGCTAACACCATAACTCGGAATGCCTGCTGCACGAAAATGCATTCCATCTGTGCCATATGATGACATGACTGAAATTATCTCTAGGCCCGGATATTTAGTATCAACAGCAACTCGAAGCGCGTTAATCACATCTAAATTTTGAGGTGAAGCATCGCTCTCTGTTGGTTGATCCAGCATTTTGAACTCTATTTTGGGGTCGTCGATGGCGACTTTTAGTTGCTCGAGTGTCGCGGCAATTCCGCTTCCGGGAAAGACCCGGCAGTTAATAGTGGCAGTGGCAGACTGAGGTAAAGCATTTTCAGCATGGCCTGCCTGCAACATGGTTGCCACACAAGTAGTGCTCATCATGCCAGCCAAACGCGGGCTCATTCGGAGAATGCCGCCAGCAATTTCATCATATGGATCAAGAGCGAATTTTTGCATGACATCCCCAATTTTACCTTTGATCTGCCGACCTGTTTTTTTAAAATACTCTAAAGTGGTATCGTTGTACCTTATGGGAAACGTGTAGCGTTGAATTTTTTCCAACGCCGCCGCAAGATCGTAAATGGCGTTATCACTCCTCGGCAAACTGCTGTGACCACCCGGATTTCGTGCAGTAATCTCCCAGGTAACATAAGTTTTTTCTGCCGTTTGCAGGTAAAAATTGCTGGGGGTGCCTCCAGACTCTGGAATAATCGCGCCACCGGCATCGGCATTGAGAACAAATTCACTTTCAGTCAGATGGTAATATTGATTAACCAAGGCTTTTGTAGTGTTCATACTGGTCTCTTCATCGCCCGAAAATGCAATAATCAAATCTCGCCCAGGAACCCACCCCTCAGACTTTAACCGCAAGAATGCAGTCGTAACCGCTGTCAAACCCATCTTGTTATCCGACGTGCCCCTTCCAAAAAAGTATCCATCCTCCTCAATCAGCCTAAAAGGATCCCTCTCCCAATCGATTCTTAAAGCATCGACCACGTCCATATGCGCTGATATGCTCACTGGTTTCTTATTCAAGGATCCGTCACCCCGATAGCGGACTACTAGAGCAGCTGTTGAATCGATATTGAGGACATGCACATCTTTTTTTGGGAATCCACCACTTATAAACTCAGATTTCAAATAATGGGCAAGCTTGGGCGTTTGGTTAAGTCCCTCCACCGTACGCATTTCAACAGCAGTTTTATAGATATCTAGAGCTTTTTCCGAAAATGAAATAGTTTTATCCGCCAAGACAAAAGAATTCCAAAACAGAGAAGNCGACAAATAGATTAAAACCATGCTTTTAGATAACATAATAAAATCTCAAAAGGTTGTGGCGTGGTTCTTGCCACTCGAAAAGAAACAATAGTCCTGACGTCATTTGGCTTGATTAGCGCCCATAGGAACAAAAGTTCAACGCTACAACAAAGCTGTTCCGTACGGCAATAAAAATTTAAGGCCTTGTTTGTCTGACTTTTATGCGAGCAATTTTTTTCTCAATCTAAACCTCTCAATCTTCTATTACTGCATATCTTCCCCACTTTGCTATTGTGAGTGGTTGCACTGTTCTTTAGACCATACTCTTGTATTTAAAGCGGTTGGCGCTTGATGATTACTCAGCCCGAGATCAACCGTTTCTTCTTGATTTTTTCGCTGTGTCTGCCAGGCTGAACTATATTTATCATCCCATGCACCAATAATCCTTCAGCTCCAAATGACTTTCATTCAAAAAGTCCATAGAACTTCGATATCGTCTACAAAAAACAAGGGATTGGACTTAGCCCCAAATGGAGGCCAGATGGGTGGTATGTTTGCATGATTCCAATGATCATAGTGTTTTTGCAATTTTTGAACTACATCAGGATGTNGGTCTGCCAAGTTATTTGCTTCNCCAAGGTCTTGCTCCAAGTCATACAGCCAATATGTTTCTGCAGCAAATATCAGTTTCCAATTATCGTCTCGAACGGCCCAAATGGAACCGGCTCGCCAAAACAGATTTTTATGAGGCGTTGATTTTACTGAACCCTCAACGTATGGCAGTAGATCAACACCGTCAAGGTTCATATTCTCCTTCAGCAAACCACCAGCGGCAACGTAAGCAGTCGGAAAAATATCCAATGCGCTGACAGGCGATTCAAAAACAGTCCCTTGGGGTATTCGTTTTGGCCACT
Source organism: Porticoccaceae bacterium (assembly GCA_002692165.1). Classification (GTDB taxonomy): domain Bacteria; phylum Pseudomonadota; class Gammaproteobacteria; order Pseudomonadales; family Porticoccaceae; genus TMED48. The sequence continues at coordinate 4,458 of NZJL01000100.1, read as the reverse complement.
TCATTAAGAAAGGCACACGAATTCCACCTTCAAACATGGTTTGTTTGCCCAACCGGAGCGGTTCATTGCTGGTGTAATGAGCAACNCCCCCGCCATTGTCACTGGCAAAAAATATCAAGGTGTTTTCTTCAATACCATTACGTTTCAGAGCATCTGTGACTTGACCAATACCATCGTCAAGAGCGGAAATCATTGCCGCTTGTATGCGACTGGCTTCATCTTTGATATGCGGAAATCGATCATAATATTTTTCAGTCACTTGCAACGGTCCATGCGCAGCAAGATATGGTAGATAAAGAAAAAATGGCTTGCTACTGTTCCGGTCTATAAAGTTTACCGCTTCTCTGGTGAAAGCGTCAGTGAGGTAATCATGTTCTTCTATCACAACCTTATCTCTCATGACTGCATGATCACCTCGCCCTAACCAAGGTGAATCTTTATATGGATCAGGGAAATGATAGCCTTCATAGACCGGCACCCAATATTTCACTTTGTCACTGGTTGGATCGATGTAATCTGAAGTGGCAGTCAATATCCCATAAAATGTCTCGAAACCCCGATTATTGGGATGGAATTTTTCTTGCACCCCCAAATGCCATTTCCCCACCATTCCAGTAGCGTAACCAGTTTCTTTTAGTAAATCGGCCAAAGTGGTCTCAGTCAGAGGCAATCCTGCCTGACTATTTGGACTTGAATTCGGGAGAAATTCATGGCCAAACCGCTGCTGATAGCGCCCGGTGAGCAACCCCGCGCGGGAGGGTGAACATACCGGACTGGAAACATAGCCTTGCGTAAATAAAACACCCTCTTCACTTAACCGTTTAATATTAGGAGTTGGAACGTTATCGCATCCATAGAGTTCACTGTCGCAATATCCCAAGTCATCAACATAAATCACTAAAATATTCGGCGAACCTGTTTTTTGGCAAGAACTCAGACAAATGGCCATCAACAACATCATCATTACTCGCATAACTCACCTTTTGACATAGTCACAATTCTGCAATCGCATTTGGGTCTTTAGCTACTTTGCGTGGTATCAGATTCGTCGTATTTTCCCCACTGCAATCTTTTTCCCAATTTCCAATAAAGTGAGCTTGATCATCAAAACATTTATGCAGATTATTTAAGCTTATTTTATAGTTATCGCAGTTATCTTGTGTTATTTATTTCTTAGCGGGCACGCCAGTTAAACATATCAATCGTTTGAATAAGCAGGCACTCGTAGTGCAAATAAAGCTGAAATTTGAAGAAACCATTAGCTGTCAATAAGGAATCTTACTTACTGTCAAAAACATTGATTGCGTCCACAAAATATAAAACAAGTTAAATCATAATAATCTACTGGCGCGCTTGGATTTCCCAAAGCTCATGATAATGACCGTTCAAGTCTAAAAGTTGAGAATGCGTACCATGTTCTGAAACAAAGCCATCTTTTAACACCAAAATTTTATCCGCATTGACAACCGTTGAGAGACGATGAGCGATGACGATGCAAGTCCGATTTTTAGATATATCTTTCAATGCAGCTGAGATCATTGATTCTGATTTGCTATCCAAAGATGATGTTGCCTCATCAAAAATAATAATAGCCGGATTTTTTAAAATTGTGCGAGCAATAGTTACCCGCTGTTTTTCGCCGCCTGATAATTTCAAACCCCTCTCTCCCACAATCGTTCCTAAACCCTTGGGTAAAGTTGCGATAAAGTCTTTGAGGTGCGCCAACTCGATTGCCTGATAGATCTCTTTTTCTGAGGCATCTAGACACCCGTATCGGATATTTGCCAGAATCGTATCATTGAAAAGCACCGCATCTTGAGGAACTATCCCCACGGCTCCCCTGAGGCTATGGGTGCTAACGTTTTTGATGTCCTGATTATCAATTAGCACTCGTCCTGAATTTGGGTCATAAAAGCGGAATAAGAGTTTGATTAAAGTAGATTTTCCGACTCCACTTGCCCCAACAATTGCAGTTTGCTGCCCCGGCATCATTGAAAAACTTATTTCTTGCAAGATCTGACGGTTGTCGGTGTAGCTAAACGAAACGCCATCAAAACTCACTACTCCGCGAGTCAATGCTAAATCTGAGGCATTGGTTCCGTTATCTAACTTCGGTTCCACCTCCATAAGAGAGAACATGTTTTCTATATTTGCAGACCAACCTTTAATTTCTCGGTACACAAAACCGAGGAAATTTAAAGGCATAAACAATTGCACCATAAACGCGTTAATCAGAACAAAATCTCCTATAGTCATCGTTCCATCCTGCACCCGCGCAGCGGCGAGCCACATTAAGAGGACCATTGCAATGGCAATAATTAGAGCTTGACCCGAGTTAAGGCCCAATAGCGAGAGTCGGTCTTTGCGCTTAGCTGATTCCCATTTTTCCAGCGATTTATCGTACCGCCCAGCCTCATAACCCTCATTGGTAAAATATTTTACAGTTTCGTAATTAAGTAAGCTTTCAACACAAATGGTATTGGCTTCAGAATCTGCTTTGGCAGTTTGTCTAACAAATTGGGTCCGCCAGTCGGTGGTTGCCAATGAAAATGATATGTATGCAAAGACCGCTAGAAGAATAATTACCGCAAAGGGTGCGCCATAATTATAGAAAAGCAGTCCGGCGACCAGAAAGATCTCCAACAGCGTCGGAACTATATTGAAAACGAAAAACCGCATGAGAAAGCTTATGCCATTGATGCCTCGCTCAATATCTCGAGACAACCCTCCAGTTCTGCGTTCCAAATGAAATTCTAGGTCAAGATTATGGAGATGCTTAAACACCTTAAGCCCGACATTGCGCATGGCTCTCTCAGTGACTCGACCAAAAATTGTATCTCTTATTTCTCCCAACAGAATCATTGAAAACCGAGAAAAGCCATAGGCTATGATAAGCGAAAAGGGAACCAATATGAGATCAGAGATGCCTTCTAATGAAAGGTCATCAATAATATGTTTTAGGATGAAAGGCGCTGAAACGCTTGCTCCTTTCGAGGCAACAAGACACATCATTGCAAAACCAATACGCGCTCGGTGCTCAACAAGGAATGGAGCAATCAGACTGAACACCTTCCAATTGATCTTTGTATCAGGATCAAAATCGTAACTAGACGGTTTCACGGATGGAATCTGCGGACAATTCGAGTGCTCTGGATGTTGGTCTAAACGTGGATCTGAGGAATCTACCTCACTTTTAACACTAAGGGCAAGTCAAAACCAATTGAAATTCACCCATCGTCCCAGATCCCGCTAGCAAGGGGCGTCCATCAAGCTCTACAGATGCCTTTGCGATTGTCTAAAGCGCTGTCTTTTTAATCGAGCCTAATTGCCAGTCTCCGTAAACGGGTTCACCATCCAGGAGCGTGAGAAGCACTTGAACTTCTGAAATCTCATGCGGGGGAATATCAAAAAGATTTCGATCCAAGACGATCATATCTGCCAATTTACCAATCTCTATTGACCCAGACACCTCTTCCATAAAATTAACATATGCACCATTGATAGTGTATGCTGCTATCGCCTCCGCTAGACCTATTCTCTCTTGGTCTATAAACCGTCGCACGATCTCATTCAGCTCAGAGTTTGACTCGTCAAGCCCTTCTCGATGCCCTTCACCGAGGGGATTTCTTCGTGTCAGAGCAGTCTCTATCCCCAGCAAAGGGTTACCGGATGTCACAAACCAATCACTTCCAAAAACAATTACCGCTCCTGAATCAAGAACACTTTTAATAGGATATAACCACCTACTGCGCTCTCTTCCTAATTTAGGAATCGTCAATTCAGTAATAAATTTATCAGGCCAAGCCCAGTAGGGTTGAAAGTTTGCCACAGCGTCCAACTCGCGGAGCCTCGGGATATCGTCCGGATCAAAGAGTTGAATGTGAGACAAATGATGCCGACTATCTCTTATGCCATTCATTGCCCGAGCCTTAGCAAGAGAATCAAGCGATTGACGAATAGCTCGATCGCCAATGGCATGAAAATGTATTTGAAATCGCAAATCATCCAGACGAGCGATAATTTCATCCAGCATCGAGGGCTCTATAAGCAAACTTCCTCGATGAGCATCATTACGATCTAGGTAGGGTTCTAGAAGTGCTGCGGTGTGAACCTCTAAAACGCCATCCAGCCAGATTTTTACCGAAGGTGCAGAGAATCTCCGAGTCTTAAATTTCTCTCGAGCATCAATTATCCTATCCAGCTGCTCTAAACCCAAATCGGTGTTCCATACAAGGGCTCCAATCACTCGGAGAGTTAAATCACCAGCTTGATCCATAGCCAAATATGTTGGTCCGCCAACATATGCTTCATTGCCGTCAAGCTTCAAGAGCGCATCTTGAACAGTTGTTACACCATACTGGTTTAGATATTCCTGCCCAAAGTGAAGTGCTGCCCTCATCTGTGCTTGGGAGTATCGAGGCCTTTTATTAAAAACAAGGTTCATAGCACTATTTTCTT
>NZJL01000099.1 GCA_002692165.1 Porticoccaceae bacterium | reverse complement strand
TATAGCCTACCTGAGGTGGCTCTCTGATTAATACGCTGTCGATTAATCGATTGGTCGATTGTCGGTTTTTTACCATCTGCTGAGGGGGCCGCCATTCCCTTAACATCACCGCCGGCGCAGAAACCCTTTCCGGCCCCGGTCAAAACTACACATCGAACCTCATTATTGGATTCAGCCAAAGCGAGTTGCTCCGCCAATGCGTTACACATCTCTCTGGACATCGCGTTGCGAGCCTCGGGACGATTGAGCGTTAAAGTCAGAACGCTATCCTCGAAGGATGCGAGCAAGTGGTCTGTTCCGGTATCAAGAATTTCTGCGGACATATTTCCCTCTTTTTTAGTGGGTGAGTTTTTAGTTAGTATATCGGCTATTTTTCTCGACCTGTGCCAGTTGCTTATGAAATGCACCCATTTTCTGAAGGGTTAATATGGATGCCGCAAACTGACACCGTATCACCATGTCGTTCAAGACCAAGTCTTTCTGCCGCCGAATAAAAAGCATTCTGATCAATGATCTCGAGGTCTATCGCGCTGAGTCCGGGGCCGCGGTCGTCGCTGACGGCCACAAAGCGCACCTCGCTTCGCGCAAATTTGATCCGAGGTATATTAGCGGCATCCTCAACGGAAATGCCGTAGGCTTTGGCCCAACTTTCTGCGACCTTCGTTACATTGTCACATTGAATTTCCGCTGCCCGAATATCGCCGACGTGACGAGCGACCCTTTGATCCCAGTCAATGCCTGCCCAGTACCAGGCCTCTGGAGGCTTCATCTGATCAATGGAAGCGATCGCTCCTGGTACATCACGCGGATGAAGATGAATGGCAGCCGCCCGCCCGGTATCAGCCGAGAATACGGTTCGGATTTCAGTCTCTAAAAGCCGCTGCTTTTCCGCTTCTAGGTCATCAACCTGCACGATCACCATGTAACCGCCATCCCCCTTGCGTTTTTCCAGAAGACGTCCTGCTGTCGTTCCCTCCTGAATGGGAGAGACCACCTCCAAGAACGTATCGCCCAGTGTCATGACCACATTCTGCAAACCAAACTGGTCAATTTTTGGATCTATATGCCCGTCGTCGAGGCCTAAGAGATCAAACAACGTGTCTCGGATAGGCGGAAAGTTCTCAGCAACCAGTGCTATTTGGCGTAATCTCATGACATATTTCCCTCTGTACAAACCAATCGTTATTGGGCATTGTTCTATCAAATTGATTCTTATGTCAATAAGTCATCCGTTTCAAAGATGCCACATAACTTTAGGAACTAGAATATGAACGGAGCAGAGGCGCTTATCCAGACGCTGACAGACAGCGGAGTAAAGGTATGCTTCGCTAACCCAGGAACATCTGAGATGCAATTAGTCGCCGCAATCGACAAGCAAAAGGGGATGCGAGCCATACTAGGTCTTTTTGAGGGAGTGGTTACAGGCGCTGCAGACGGCTACGGGCGAATGACTGACAAACCGTCTGCAACCCTATTACACCTTGGCCCAGGCTTGGCCAATGGATTAGCAAATCTTCATAATGCGAAGCGAGCACGGACCCCCATGATAAATATCGTTGGAGATCATGCCGTCGAGCACCTTAAACACGATGCGCCGCTGACTTCAGATATCATTGGGCTTGCCCAACCCATGTCAAACTGGGTGCGCACATCTCAATCGCCGTCTGATCTGGCCAAGGCCGGGTCAGAGGCAGCAGCAATATCTCAAACCTATCCCGGCCAAATTACAACGATCATCGCGCCGGGGAACCACGCTTGGACTGATGGCGCTGAAACAGCCATTATTAAAAATATTCCGGACACCCCAAAAGCAAACCAAAACACGATTACCGAAGCTGCTGAAATTCTTAGTTTAGCAGGGCCCTCTGCCATTTTTCTTGGCGGAAGAGCTCTTCGCGAAGGAGCTCTTTTTCAGGCAGGGAGGGTTGCTGCCAAGACGGGGGCGCGAATCATTTGTGAGACACTCCCTGCACGGTTGCAGAGAGGGATCGGTCGTGTAGCCGTGGAGAGACTGCCCTATTTTGCTGAAATGGCGGTGGAGCATCTCAAAGGCCTTAAAAAGATAATATTTGTTGGGGTAAAGCCCCCCGTTTCATTCTTTGCATACCCTGATAAGCCCAGTTGGTTATCTCCTGAGGATGCTACACTGATTGAATTGGCAGATGTCCAAACCGATGCAGAAGACGCCCTGCTTCGCCTCGCAGAGGCCATTAACGCTCCCAAGGAACCTGGGAATGTTCAAGAAGCCACCCAACTTGCGTTCGAACAAGGCAAATTAACACGAGAGTCCTTAGGCATAATTATCTCTCAACTACTTCCCGAGAACGCTATCGTCTCAGATGAGTCCGGCACAAGCGGAGGAGCGCTGTTCAGGCATACTGCCAGCTCCCCAAAGCACGACTGGCTAATTCAAACCGGCGGCGCAATTGGGCAAGGTCTGCCGGTTGCCGTGGGGGCAGCGGTTGCGTGCCCAAATCGAAAGGTTTTGGCGCTGCAAGCCGATGGCTCAGGAATGTACACCCTACAGGCTCTTTGGACAATGGCCAGAGAAAACCTTGACGTAACCACCGTAATCATGAAGAACAATAGCTACGGCATTTTGAATATAGAATTGGGTCGCGTAGGTGTAAGCAACCCAGGGCCTAAAGCCCTCTCGCTCTTGGATTTGGCCAATCCAGAGTTGGATTGGGTGGCTATGTCCGAGGGCATGGGCGTCCCTGCGCAACGCGCCGAAACTGCTCAGCAATTCCATGACGCTTTAGCTAAGGGGGTCGGGCATTCCGGACCTAGATTGATCGAAGCCGTTCTAGTTTGAAGCAGCTAGATCTAATTACTAGCCATATAGTCCAAACTTCGGTCTTCAGTCTTGGACGATTTCCGCAAGCTGATAATTACATATCGTCCGGTAGAAATCGTCTACGATCATTTTTTGATTAAAGTTCTCACGAATTACGATCTTGCGGGAGTTTTCAGGGCGTTCCCGCCATATTCCATTTTCCAGAGTCGGTGCAGGGATAGTTCGTGCTTCGGCCCATTCAGGGTTTTTCAGAATTGCGGTAGCAGCCATATCGTATAAGGCTCTGGAGGGCGGATCGTAATAAAGATCAACGTTACTGAGCAGGTTAATCGAGTAGTCTCCAAAATGGATGAAGGAGCCTCCATGTCGGCCAGTAATGGGCGATCTAGCTGCCGGCCCTTGCCCCGGCAATTTGGTCGCTACATCCTCAAGCGTCACACGTACCGCAGAGGTCCCGGATCGGGCTCCATATCTCACCACCGCGAGTTCGAACTCAACTGCACAGTCAAGCACAAAATTAAGCGACTCTGGATCGGCTTCTAAATTATATTCTCCTGAATTAGGGTAATTTGAGCCGAGCCAAACCAGCTTCACTTTGTCAATTATGTCGGGTCGCATCTTAAGTGCTAACGCAACATTGGTTAGCTTGCCAATGGCCAAGAGAACCAGTTTCTGACCCAAATATGCTTCTGCTCTGCGGATAATTAAGTTGACCGCGTCCGATCCATCAAATCGGGACTTATCTAAGTGCGGGACGATCTCGTCAAATGAACCAGATGCCCCTCTGGTAACGTTCAAAGCTGGTTGCATGTTACATAAACCCACCACGCGCTCAGCTTCAAGCGCTTGGGCTTCAATATCCCCGCCGTTGTTTGTCCGGTTGACGGTTAAACCCTCCAGAAGAAAAGCATCTCCGCTGAGCAGCAAATATGCTATTGCGTGTTGATCGTCAATCTCGTTATTAGCATCCGTATCCAATAGAATCCTGACCTTGTTTTTCATAGGTCAAGTTTTTTTTTACCACAAGTCATATTTTCTGACCTCATTGCGACCAACAACCATGTGGTGCACTTCGTCAGGCCCATCTGCAAAACGAAGGTGCCTTTGGTGCGCATACATTGATGCCAACGGTGTCCATTGAGACATGCCCGTGGCACCATGCATCTGAATAGCATCATCTATGATTTTACAAACCTTTTCAGGGACCATTGCCTTAACGGCGCTAACATAAATACGTGCTTCCTTGTTGCCTAGAACATCCATCGCCTTTGCGGCCTGCAGCACCATCAACCTGCAGGCATCGATTTCTATTCGGGCTCGAGAGATCACTTCCAAGTTCTTGCCCAGCTTCACAATGGGCTTGCCAAACGCAACGCGGGTACTTGCTCGTTTAACCATCAATTCAAGTGCAACTTCCGCCTGACCAATTGCTCGCATACAATGGTGTATTCGTCCGGGACCAAGCCGAAGTTGCGAGATCTCAAAGCCTCTTCCCTCTCCCAGCAGGATGCTGTCCTTTGGGACGCGAACGTCGTTGAGACGAATGTGCATATGGCCATGAGGAGCGGAAGGATCCCCAAACACGTGCATTGGACCCACAATTTCAACTCCAGGTGTGTCGATAGGCACCAAGATTTGTGACTGCTGACGGTATGTCTCCGCCTCTGGGCTGGTCTTGACCATCGTGATCATTACTTTGCAACGGGGATCTCCTGCGCCAGAAATGTAGTATTTTTCACCGTTAATAACCCATTCATCTCCCTCCAGAACAGCTCTCGTGCTGATGTTTGTGGCATCCGATGATGCCATTGAGGGCTCAGTCATGGCGTAAGCCGAGCGAATCTTTCCCGCAAGAAGTGGCTTAAGCCACGTTTCTTTTTGCTCTGGAGTGCCCACTCGTTCTAGGACTTCCATATTGCCGGTATCGGGAGCGCTGCAGTTGAGCGTTTGCGAGGACAATGGGCTTCGACCTAACTCAACCGCTAGATAAGCATAGTCGAGGTTCTTAAGTCCCTCTCCAGTCTCGGCATCCGGAAGAAAAAAATTCCAAAGTCCAGACTCCCTCGCCTTTTTCTTTGCGCCTTCAAGCAGCTCAATCTGCCGCGGGTGATGGCTCCAAATGTCTCCCTTTTTCTTGTTGAGGGCATAAAACTCTTCGGTGATCGGATCGACATTGTCGGCAATGTGTCTTTTGACAGCTTCAAGGAGTGGCTTCGCTTTATTCGACATGGCCAAGCTGAACAACTCTGGGTTAAATGTATCCATCTAGTTTCTCCTGAATTTTGGTAAATCATATGCCATAATCGATCAGCCTCGATTGCAGCATCTTTATGATCGTGATGATCCGCCATAAACAACGCTCAGGCAACGGTTTTGGGGGGATTACTGCAAATCATCACCCATTTTATCTCCAATGTGACGTATCATAATCGACGTCAAAATTTATCAATCATTTGAAAGATAGGAGGGTGATTCATGACAGACATTTTTGACCTTAGCGGAAGGGTCGCTATCATAACTGGCGGCTCCCGCGGAATTGGTAAAATGATTGCAGAGGAGTTTGTGCGAAGGGGGGTGAAAACTTATATTACTTCTCGAAAAGCTGAGCCTTGTCTAAAAACCGCAGAAGAACTATCGCAATTCGGAGTGTGTATTGCACTTCCCCATGACCTCTCCAACGAGAAAGGAATGAGCGCGTTTGTCTCCGACTTCTCTCAACGGGAAACTCACCTCGACATCCTGATTAACAATGCCGGCGCGGCGTGGATGACGCCCTTCGACGAATTTCCCGAAAGCGGTTGGGACAAAGTCATGAATATCAATTTAAAATCGGTTTTTTTTCTTACGCAAAAACTAGTAACTTTTTTGAGAGCGGGAGCCAGTCACGATCAACCAGCCAAGGTTATTAACATTGCATCGGTCGATGGCCTNAGACCTCCTCGACTCGAAACATACTCCTATGCAGCNAGCAAAGGCGGGCTTNTTCAGCTAACNAGNAGGATGGCAAAAACNTTGGTAGACGACCAGATTCTTGTCAATAGNATTGCACCGGGAGCCTTTGCCAGCGACATGAATATCCACGCAAGGGATGAGCCTGAAGCGGTATCAGAACTCATACCAGCTAAGCGCATCGGGGAACCCGTTCACATGGCTGGGACAGCAGTCTACATGTGTTCGCGCGCAGGTGATTACCTTGTCGGAACCACAGTCACTGTGGACGGAGGCATTACCGGCTGCAACAACTGAACGAATCAGGAAAACGGATCCAACTAGTCACATTTTTAAACCACAACTAATCGACTGATTTACAGCACGCTCAAAACGATTCATTTGGAGACTTAGTATGCAAGGTATAATAGAAAAACGCGGAAACATTGGCATTATTTGGATTGACAATCCACCGGTGAATGCTATTTCGCAAGCGGTCCGTGAGGGACTCATGAATGCCCTTTCTTCAGCTAACGCTGATGATGACATTCAGGCAATGGTCTTGGCATGTAAGGGACGAACTTTCATGGCTGGGGCCGATATCTCTGAGTTCGCCACGGGGCCCAAACCACCAGGCTTAAGCGAGGTTATTGATGCGCTAAGCGCCAGCCCTAAGCTTATAATCGCTGCGCTGTTTGGAACAACCTTTGGTGGAGGCTTTGAAGTCGCTTTAGGTTGCAACTACCGTATCTCCGCGACATCAGGCAAGATAGGCCTCCCTGAGGTAAAGCTTGGGATCTTTCCCGGCGCTCAGGGCACACAGCGACTTCCTAGGCTTGCGGGGGTTGACTTCGCTCTGAAGCTGATGGTTTCAGGTGACCCGGCATCGGCAAAAGAAGCACTTGCTGCTGGAGCCATTGATCGAATCGCTGATAGAGAAGATATCGTGGGAGCCGCCGTAGAGTATGCCAAGGAGCTATTGGTTGACAGCGCTTCTCTGCGGAGAACGCATGAGATGGCGATCGATCCGAAGCCATATGGAAAGGAATTTTTCGACGGATTCCGCAAGTCCATTGCCCGCAAGACTCGCGGCATGAACGCCCCAGAGAGATGCGTCAGCTTGGTAGAAACGGCAATTAATGAGCCCTTCTCAGAAGGTGTCAAGCAAGAACGCAAACTTATCCTCGAAGCAATGGGAGATCCTCAGGCAAAAGCCCTCCAGCATGTGTTTTTTGCGGAACGCCTTGCCAACAAGGTTCCCAGCCTGTCACGAGATATAGCATTAAAATCAGTCAACTCTGTGGGGATAATAGGTGCTGGAACGATGGGAGGAGGCATCGGAATGAGTTTTATTAATAACGGTATTCCGGTGACTATCCTTGAACTCGACAAGGAAGCGCTTCAAAAAGGGCTTGGCGTCATTCAGAAAAACTATGATTCAAGTGCAAAAAAAGGTCGCTTTACCGAAGCGCAAGTTAATGAGCGCATGAATCTTATAACGGGAACCACGAGTTATGATGATCTCGCCGATACTGACCTGGTTATAGAGGCAGTTTTTGAGAATATGGAAGTCAAAAAAGAGGTTTTCTCAACCCTAAATAGGGTCGTTGGGCGAGACACCATACTCGCTAGCAATACTTCCTACCTCAACATTGATGAAATAGCGACTGTGGTGGAAAATCCAGGACGCGTGCTTGGAATGCACTTTTTCTCGCCGGCCAACATAATGCGACTGCTTGAAATAGTTCGTGCAGAAAAGACTTCCCCAGAGGTTTTAGCCACGGTATTAAAGTTGTCCAAGACCATTGGAAAAGTCGGCGCAGTTGCAGGTTGCTGCTACGGTTTCATTGGTAACCGGATGTTGTCTGGCTATGGTCGTGAAGCCAATCTACTGGTTCTAGAGGGAGCAGCGCCCGAACAAGTGGATCGCGTATTGTATGACTTCGGCATGCCCATGGGCGTGATCGCCATGGCGGATTTAGCCGGCATTGACATCGGGTATCGACTGCGTCAAAACATGGATGAGAGTCATTACGATATTCAAGCAACATATGTGGCAGACCGTCTGGTAGAGATGGGACGTCTTGGTCAGAAGACAGGAGCAGGAACTTATGACTACCAGCCTGGCAATCGAACGCCTATCCCATCGCCGGTAACGAAAAAAATTATAGCCGAGGCAGCAGAAAAATTTGGGGTCAATCAGCGAAAAATTTCGGATGNTGAAATAATTGAACGGTGCTTTTACTCNCTTTGCAACACGGGATTCGATCTGCTTGAGGAGGNAATGGCCTATCGCGCCTCCGATATTGACATTGTCTATATCAATGGTTACGGCTTTCCGGCCTGGCGAGGGGGTCCAATGCATTGGGCTGAGCACACAGTGGGTCTAGCCAAGATGCTTGAAAGCATTCGCAATTCAGCGGAAAAGTTTGGTGATCGATGGTGGAAACCATCACCTCTTCTTGAGAGATTGGTGAAAGAAGGAGGCAGTTTGCGTGACATACAGAATCAATAAACATCTATTAAAAAGTCCTCGCTAAATCGAAAGATGGCTATTGATTCAGACATCCTAGAGCAACTCGTCAAGACCGTTCGCCGTTTTGTGAATGAAAGATTGATCCCTCTGGAAGCACAGGTGTCTGAAGAGGACCAGATTCCTAACGAAATAGTGCAGGAGATGCGCGACTTGGGACTATTTGGGCTTACGATCCCTGAATCTTATGGTGGTCTGGGTCTAAACAGTGANGAGGAATGTTGTATCGTGATGGAACTGGGTCGAACATCGCCCGCATTCNGATCGNTCGTGGGAACCAANATGGGTATNGGTAGCCAGGGNCTTCTNATGGATGGNACCGAGGAACAACGNCGCCATTTTCTACCAAANATNGCCTCTGGCGAGATTATNGGTTCATTTGCNTTNACNGAACCAAACGCCGGTTCCGATGCAGCCTCTCTGCAGACGAAAGCAGAGGAATATGGGGATGATTTTCTTCTGACTGGCACCAAACAATGGATTACAAACGCCAAGCGCGCCCAGTTATATACAGTGTTTGCCCGCACAGACGTAAACAAACCAGGATCAAAAGGAGTCAGTGCATTTCTGGTAGAAGCCGATCGATCCGGAATCACCCTGAGCAGCAACTACAAAAAGATGGGTCAGCAAGGTGCTCATGTCTGTGACATAAACTTCGACCAATGTCGCGTGCCAAAAAATAATATAATCGGGGGCCCTGATCGAATAAACAATGGCTTCCAAACAGCAATGAAAACGCTTGATCGCGGCAGAATACATATCGCCGCGCTCTCTGTAGGCTGCGCGAAACGGCTGATTGACATGTCTATCAACTATGCCCTTGAGCGTAAACAATTTGGTAAGCCCATCGCGGAATTCCAGCTTCTGCAGGGAATGCTTGCCGACAGCCAAGCAGAGTGTTATGCCGCGGAATGCATGGTGATGGATGCAGCGCGCCTACTCGACAAAGGGAAACAAGTAAACATGCAAGCCTCTTGCGCTAAGCTCTTTGCGACGGAGATGGTTGGAAAGGTAGCCGACCGGGCTCTGCAAATTCATGGTGGCGCCGGTTATATGGAAGACTATCCAGTCGCACGTTTCTACCGAGATGTTCGGTTATTTCGTCTCTATGAGGGTACAAGTCAAGTTCAGCAAACGATCATTGCCCGTAACCTTATTCGCGACAAGAGCTAAGAGGACTGCACTCACGGATTCCGGCGCACTGGACATTCAATGTTAATCAGATACTCCACGTGATGATCAAAGCTTCGCCAAGATAGAACGGTACTCTCTTTCGGTAACGCGAAGTATCTTTTCGACAAACGCAGCATTCAAATAAAGCATTTTGTGATCGGATGTGTCCTAAAACCCGGATGCAAGGAGGATCCCTAATCTTCCATCTTCTTTAGCCCACTTATAAAAAGGTAATGCGTTCGGGGCGCCGGTAACACATTTCAGGGTTCCAATTCAATCTCTAAGAATTTCACAAGTTATTTTTCATCNTGATGCTCCGCTCCAAACTCAGGCATAATGTCACTCATATCAAGCGCGATTCAAGTTACTCCTCTCGGAAAAATCATGTAACTATTGCGTGGCCGGAAACAACAAATTGAATACCGACTGATGTTAGAGCTCTTTAAAGGATTTAAGATACATGTCAAAATAGTATTGATTAGGAATTGCCTGTATCTACGCCCATTCACGTTTTACCTGAATGAAAATAAAAATTAACAAAGTCGCTATGAGACGAATTTATTTGGAACAGAGTTGGAAGTCCCGTCTGATCAGCGAGTTTGAGAAAGATTATATGGAATCCCTGGGTCAGTTTCTTAGGGAACAGAAGTTACAGAAAAAAATCATTTTTCCTCCCGGGAACAAAATCTTCAAAGCCTTCGAGTTAACCAAATTTGAGGAAGTCAAAGTTGTTATTCTGGGACAAGATCCCTATCACGGAATAGGCCAGGCCCATGGCCTAAGTTTTTCGGTCGAACGAGGTACGAAGCCACCACCTTCTTTGAAAAATATTTTTAAGGAATTGGAGTATGACCTAGGACTCAAACAACCAGGTCACGGGAACCTAGAAAAATGGGCTCGTCAAGGCGTGCTACTTCTGAATTCAATTCTTACTGTAGAAAAGGGAAACCCGGGGTTGCATGCAAAAAAAGGTTGGGAAATTTTNACGGATCAGGTTCTTAAGACCATCATCTCACATAGAAAAAATATCGTCTTCATCTTGTGGGGACAAAAGGCTCAGGATAAATGTCATTTTATAGATTCAACCGAAAACCTCATGATCAAAAGCTCTCACCCCTCTCCATACTCAGCACACAGCGGGTTCCTTGGATCGAAACCTTTTTCCAGAGCAAACAACTACCTGAAAGACCACGGTTTAGATCCAATCGATTGGGGCCTAGATTAACAGGTAATTTGTTCAAACCTCAATTTACCATCTAAACCTCTTAGTGCATCGGGGAACCGACAACAGAAGTGTCGGTACAAGAACTAATTAATTCTATTANCTGCCCCTGGGACTGGCACTCGGAAGTCTACATCTTCCTTTCTAGCCGCTCTCTCCAACCGGTTTTTTGGCTCCATAACGGGCTCATCCGTGAGAATAAAGGTACCCCAATGCATGCCAAATGAAACGCCAGCAGCCATATCCTTGGCGATATTCACCGCTTCCTCTGGGTTGACATGCTGATAACTCATAAACCAGCGAGGGTCGTAAGCGCCTATCGGAATCATTGCGTAATCGACATCGCCCAGCTTTTGTCTAATTTCAACGAAGTCTCTCGAGTAGCCGGTATCGCCCGCGTGAAAAAATGTATTGTCATCGTCGCGGTCGCGCACGAACCAGCCACCCCATAGACTATGGTTCCTATCAAATATTCCTCTAGATGACCAGTGCTGAGCCGGAGTGAATGTTAACTCTAACTCTCTCACCGAGATGCTTTCCCACCAATTGAACTCAAAAACATTATTGATTCCCATGCGAGTCAAGAGTGCTTTATCTCCCTGAGGCACCATAAACTTTGCCTCAGGGTTATTTTTTTTAATCTCAATCAAAGATCGCCTATCGAGATGATCGTAATGATTATGGCTAATAAGGACAATATCCACTTTCGGCAACTCGTAAATTTCCATGGCCGGCGGTATAATTCGTTTGGGCCCAACTATGCTGAAGGGCGATGCTCGATCAGAGAAAACAGGGTCAAACAGGATTCTACTTTCGCCCGTATTGAGTAAAAATGTTGCATGCCCTATCCAAATTAAGTATGGGTCAGCTGAATCCAAGTTATGATTTCGATAGTCACTTGACAAATCGATCTTAACGGGGACTGGCCTATCTCTCCCAAGACCCCATCTCAAAAGATCGCCAAGCGATTTGTCGTTGGTTTTACCATCGGAGTTTGAATGCTGTGTGGATGTGCAAGCAATCATTGACACCAAACAAACTATAACAAAACAAAAAAATATAGTGCGCATCTTAAGTAGCTTAGCGGATTGTCCTATCTCTTGCAGAAGACTTCAAAAGTTTTTGCTGCATTTGCCGAAAGTTGCGATAAAAACATGGCTCCTTTATTGAGTTCATCAGACTGGTTTTCTTTGCCCTTTTTTCTCTCGGCATCTGCCTTTTTTAACAACTCCACTGACAAATACAACAGGGCACCAGCATGTTCACTCACTTTCTTGCAATCTGCGGTTTTCCACAAGCCATCTGTTGTGGTGTCGATATCTGTGGTTTCAGCTAGTCCCAGTATAGGATTAAATAAGGACACTAAAAATAGAATAGTATTAGGTAAAACTGTTCTTGAGGTGTTCATAGCTTATCCACCATTAAACCAATTGGTTCTTATAAATGAAAACTAATATTAAACTAATTTATGTTATTCTGTTCAAGCTGCAGCAATTTCTCTTTGGCCCGTTTACCTCCATTAGCGCTATAACCCCCCAGAGAGCCATCAGACCTGATAGCTCTGTGACAGGGTATCCTCAACGGTAGCGGATTTTGTCCGCACGCATTCGCAACCGCTCTTGCTGAATTAGGATGTCCTATAGCAATCGCTATTTCTTTGTAAGATCTAGTGGCTCCTCGGGGAATAGTTTTTAACATATTCCACACCTTTTTTTGAAATGCGGTCCCACACATCTGCTAAAAACTCCCGCCCCGAGTGCGTGTGTTCGGAGGTCCAAATACTTTATTAAAACCCTCTCTAAACCCGACGCAGCTCTTTATGTCCTCCACCATGGACACCCACCCCATAAAAGTGATTTTTATGGGGTCAAATGTTTCGACGTTATTTACCAAACCATACTTCACTGCCTCATTCTCCGGCTCAAACGCACCAAATACTCGGTCCCAAACGATCAGCAAGTTCCCATAGTTTTTATCGATATATTGGTCGTTGGATCCGTGATGTACTCGATGGTGCGAGGGCGTATTAAATACCATTTCCAAGGGCCCCAAATTACCTATGATCTGGGTGTGGCCTAGAATGCCCCAGAGGGTGCTAATGACCCCAGCAACAGCAATTATCGTCGGGTCTAAACCAGCAACAGGCAGGCACATGAAAAATGGAATTTTTGATATTGGTGCAAACCATGCCTGCCGGAAGGAGACGAGAAAATTCATCTTCTCACTTGAATGGTGGCTCATGTGGACGGCCCATAGAAACCTGACACGATGTGACGTTCGATGATAACAATAAAATATAAAATCTATTAGCACGAATGTTAGCAGCCAAATAGCCCACACTGATAAAATTCCGTCTAAATTTATAATCCTGAATTGATACAAATATGCATGCAGCGCTAGCGTGCCTCCTTTAAAAAACAAGCCCACGGCTATGTTCCCTGCTAACAATCCAGCTGTACAAAAACTATCTTCGTGTTTGTAGTATGACTGATTTCGCCAATTGGTGATTAAAACCTCAATGAGGATAATAACCAAAACAATTGGCACTCCCACAGCGTACACACCTCCAATTGTTATATCAGTCATAGCAATATCTTTATCAAGGCAACATATTCATTAATAAGCTTATTAAACCCAATCACAACAGTGTACCGCAACCCTTAAGGATTGCTTTAGAAGCCATTAATTGAGGCAACCTAGCTGTAATAGCGAATAAATGACCAGAAAACAAACGAATACCACATCATTTTCGAAAACTCGGTCAGCGTTGCGGCTCAACACAGTGGGGCTTTGACAATTTGAGCTTGTTTTATCAAATATCTGAATCAGCTCGTCTGTTAAATAGAAATAAGATAATCCTAATAATATCCATAACAAAACCATGGCCCACTCGTAAGGCCACAGCA
>NZJL01000098.1 GCA_002692165.1 Porticoccaceae bacterium | reverse complement strand
CCCCCCTCGGTCAAGCTTCAACGCCCAGCCATGGGATGACCAATCACCCAGCACAATTCTCTCTTTCATACTTGGCTCTAATTTATGGCGTGCCGGGCTATGTGTGTGGCCGTGCACTAACGTTTCGGCGCTCGTTTTTGACATTACGCGCTCAACAGTCTTGTGGCTCACATCCATCATTGAGGGAGGCTTGTGGCTGCTCTGACGAGTGGTCTCGGTTCTCCATTTAGCTGCCATCTCTTGTCTCTTGGATAATGGCAGATTTCTTAAAATCCAACGAAAAATAGGTCGCCGAGTCTTTTTCCGAAAAGCCTGATAATCGCGGTCATTCGAACAAAGGAGGTCGCCATGCATCAAAAGAACTCGTTGATTATACGTCTCGATTACATGATAGTCATGAATCAGAGTAGCGCCTGTCAACTTCATGAACCTGCGGCCCAAGAGAAAGTCTCTATTCCCATGCTGTATAAATAGTTCCGTTCCCTTCAGAGTAAGATCTCTCAACCGAAGCTGAGTTGTAACTGCAAGTTCACACGGATCATCATCGCCAATCCACGTCTCAAACAGATCTCCCAGAATAAAGAGTTTTTCCGCCTTCTCTGAGAGAGAAGACAGAAAAGTGAAGAAAGCGGAAGCGATTTGACTTTGCGCTGATGAAAGATGCACGTCAGAGACAAAAAAGATAGCCATTCCACCGGACCAATGGGTTTAACTAAACATCTTCATATGCATCGCTGATGAAAATGCCAGTGATTTCAATTGGATCATTGGGCACATCTCTATCGTATCCTAGCGTACCTGTCGCGACAGTTTTAATGTTCCGCACCACATGCATTCCATCCGTAACATCTCCGAATACAGCATAGCCCCAACCATTTGAAGTTTTGTCGGAATGATCCAGAAAATTATTGTCTGCCACGTTGATGAAAAATTGCGACGACGCGGAGTCGGGGTCAGAAGTTCTTGCCATAGCGAGGGTTCCGATTAAATTGTTGCGGCCGTTATCCGCCTCGTTGATTATGCTGTCGCGTGTTTCTTTTTCCGACATGTCGGCTTCCAATCCACCACCTTGGATCATAAAACCGTCAATAACTCTGTGAAAAATTGTTCCGATATAAAAATCATCTCGACAGTATCGGAGGAAATTTTGTGATGAGATGGGGGCGTTTTCAAAGTCGAGGGTGACACTGATATCACCCATTGTTGTTGAGAGAGTAATCATTCATGTCCTTAATGCAAAAGCCGGATCATTGTAAGGGGTTGAGAGTCATAAGTACAATGGTGCTTTAACATAAACAATTTACGAGCATAGCTGGGTAATTAGTTCACTCAGAAAACTGGGTGTAAGAGAAAACATTCGATTAAAGAATTTTTTAATAGGCGCTATAATACGAGTCCGTAAAAAGAGAATTGTTCGTCATGTCTGATCTCGAAGAGCCAACGCACTTTGTAAAAAAAATCATTCAATCTGATCTTGATGCCAATAAAATTCAAAGGGTCAAAACTCGTTTTCCTCCCGAGCCAAATGGCTATTTGCATATTGGTCACGCGAAATCAATCTGTTTAAATTTTGGATTAGCTAATACATTCGCTGGCGAATGTAATTTGCGTTTTGATGATACCAACCCGGAAAAAGAAGATAGCGAATTTGTCCGAGCAATTATAGAAGATGTTCAGTGGCTGGGCTTTAAGTGGGATGGAGAAATTTGTTATGCATCAGATTATTTTTCCAAGCTGTATGAATGGGCTCAGCATTTGATTTCAGTCGGTAAAGCTTTTGTGTGTGAACTTAGCATGGAGGAAATGAGACTGTATCGAGGCACTCTGACAAAGAAGGGAACAGCCAGTCCCTATCGTAATCGTTGTCCTGAGGAGAGCCTGTCGTTGCTGGAGAAAATGAAAAAGGGGCAGATTGATGAGGGAGCGATGACCCTCAGAGCCAAAATAGACATGGGATCATCCAATATTAACCTTCGTGATCCAGTGATATACAGAATTAAAAATCTTAAGCACCAGCGCACGGGGGCTAAATGGAAGATTTATCCCTCTTACGACTTTGCGCATGGGCAGGGCGATGCTTTAGAGGGGATAACTCATTCAATCTGCACACTCGAGTTTCAGGCAAATCGCCCATTGTATGATTGGTTTATTTCGAACCTTCCTGTACCTTCCAAACCGAAGCAATATGAGTTTGGGCGTCTAAATATCAATTATCTGGTGTTAAGCAAGAGAAAGTTAAAAAAATTGGTTGACGATCGCGTTGTAGATGGTTGGGACGATCCAAGGATGCCGACAATTCGCGGGTTGCGAAGACGAGGCGTGAGTGCCAGAGCAATAAGAGATTTTTGTGATAGCCTAGCCATAGCGAAAACGGATGGCATCGTTGACATTAGCCAGTTGGAGCATTTTATCAGGGATGATTTGAATCAGCATGCCTTCAGAGCGATGTGCGTTATAAATCCAATCCGATTGTTCTTGCATAACTATGATCCGGCAAAAGTAGAAATTCTCCAAATTCCTCGACATCCCAACAAGACAGAACTCGGATTTAGAAGCGTGCCTTTCAGCTCGATGCTGTTGATAGATAGGAATGACTTCACGGAAGATAGTTCTCTCTCTCGCAAAAAGTTTAAAAGACTTGTTCTCGGAGACTATGTCCGCTTGAGGGGCGGATATGTTGTCAAAGCGATAGGCGTGGACAAAAACTCAAAGGGAGATATTGAACAGATAAATGGCGAAATAGTAGAAGATACCGTCGGCCAAGAGCCCCCCGAAGGCTGCAAACCTCGAGGTGTAATTCACTGGGTATCAGAAGTTCACTCGGTTAACTGCACGATTCATCAATACGACAGGTTATTTAACACTGCACTTCCAGAAGAGGGCAGCCAGCCATTCGTTGATTATATTAATCCGGAGTCGCTAGTTGTTAAGAAAGATTGTAAGGCAGAAGCTGGCCTCGCAGACGCTTCAATCGGTGAATACTACCAATTCGAACGCGAGGGTTACTTTTGCCTTGATAGTGTGCTCGGCTCGCAGAGCAATTTGGTTTTTAACTGTACTATAGGATTAAAAGAAAAATCGAGTAAGTATAGCTAACACGAAGCGTTTTTTGCCGCCTGACAAAGTGATGCCCATGGAACTACAAATATTTAATTCTGCGTCTAGAAGGAAGGAGATCTTTAAGCCTATTGATAAAAACCGCGTCACAATGTACGTTTGCGGTCCCACAGTTTACAACAGGGTGCACATAGGAAATGCAAGGCCTGCAGTTATATTCGATACACTGTTTCGACTTCTGAAGAGGCTATATCCTCGAGTGGTGTATGCGCGCAATATTACCGATGTAGACGACAAGATTATCGACGTTGCGAAAAAAAGAGGACAAAAATCAAAGGACATAGCTAAGCTTTATGCTGATTGTTATTTTTCGGACATGGCTAGATTGAACTGTGAGCCACCGACCATTGAACCTTTTGCGACTGAACATATTCCTGAAATGCTTGATATGATTGGAGTTTTGATCAAGAAGGGATTTGCCTACGTGTCCGAAGGGCATGTGCTTTTTTCCGTTAGTTCCATGCCTAATTATGGAAAACTTTCAGGTAAATCATTACAAGATTTAGCAATTGGAGCTCGCGTCCAAATTGGGGAGTATAAACGTGACGCGAACGATTTTGTGCTCTGGAAGCCCTCAAAGCAGCGAGAGCCAACGTGGGATAGCCCCTGGGGCAAAGGGAGGCCAGGGTGGCATATAGAATGTTCCGCTATGGCGCAAAAGCACTTGGGTGTCACGGTTGATATCCATGGTGGGGGATTAGACTTGTTATTTCCGCACCACGAAAACGAGACGGCACAAAGTTGTTGTGCCAATAACGGAAAGCCATTAGCTAATTTCTGGATGCATAATGGCTTTGTTCAGCTCGATGGGCAAAAGATGTCAAAGTCGGTTGGAAATTTCAAACTAGTTTGCGACTTGTTGGAAGAGTATTCTGGAGAGGTTTTGCGGTATGTTATTTTGTCGGCACATTACAGGTCAGAACAACAATTCAACGCCCTACTGCTTGACTCGGCTAAACGTTCGCTTGATACGTTATATGGCTGTCTAAAATCCACGGAAGATTTGGGCCACGTCGATGAAGATATGACCACCAATAACGGTTTTCTGGCATTGCTTGATGATTTGAATACCTCGGAGTCTATTAGTGAATTGCATTCGCTGGCTAGGCAGACAAGACAGGGACCGCTCAAACATCGAGTGATGGCTCGAGGACAACTGCTGAACTTGGCCCGCTTGTTAGGGTTACTTCAACAAAATCCGGATGATTGGTTTAAAAAGACACACGACCCAGACGCACTGTCGGGGCAAGAGATTGAAGAAGCAATTATTCTCAGACAAAAAGCTAAAGAGTCTAGAAACTTCGGCGAGGCGGACCGCATTCGGAATGAGTTATCTCTAAAAGGTGTAATACTAGAAGACGGCAAAAATGGCACGACTTGGAGGCGATCTTAGCACTGACAGCTCGACTTAAATCCCCATAGAAGAGGAGCTAATGAACGGTTTCTCGAGGCTACCTTCAACGTTTCCATTCAAGATGCCTAAGATATTTTTGACAGCTTTCTCGGCCAAAATTCTGTAACTCGTAAGTTGGCCGCCATATACTCCTAAGTAACGAGCTTCTTCAAGTAAGAATAAGCGTCGGTCGGGGCCCTTGGATTGCTTTTTAGCAAGTAATTTACTTCCAAGGCCAGACCACGCTTGTGACGGAGAATGATTAAAGTGTGGGAAGTGATGACGCACGGTTTTCACCAAATATTCTACCTCCTCCACGGTGGGTTTAACGTGTTCTGGATTTCCGGTGAATAATTTTTCTGCAGATCCAACCAATGTTCCCTCTCGCCACGGAGCTACAATGAGCCTTCCCGCGTTGTTGACTGGCTCGATAAAAAAGCGCTTCTCGCTTAGCTGCTGCGCAAACTCAATATAGGTGCTTTTCACGCATTGAACAGCTGGAATTTTGCTGAATAAACCCATCCTTTCTGCGGTCAAAGAGCTCCAAGCTCCAGTTGCGTTGGCGATAAATCGGCACTCGAAAGTCCTAGTTCTCGAACCTTTTGTTACTTGCACTTTATAACCATCTGGGATCTTTATCGCTTCGTCAAAATTCACTGGGCACAACGCCAGTGCACCGTGGATTTTGGCTGATCTCACCAGTTCTTGTGTCAGAACAACTTCGTCGGTGTGGGCATCGATGAACTTATAAACAGCCTCTAGTTTGAATTGATTTAGACCGTCCAACCCGCGCCATTCATCTTCAGAAAGTTTCTTGAACCATGGGAGTTTGGTTTTTCCTGACAAAATGTCATATGCCATTAGTTGCAGTTCGGTGGACCAAGGTAACCGTCTGTCATCCTCAAATACAGGCAAGTAAAACCAGCTTGATTTTATGATGTCCGGAGCGATGCTCAGTAACACTTGTCGCTCGACTAAGTCCTCTCGGGTTTGGAAAATGTTGCTCCCAGTAAAATGCTCGAGGCTTCCATGCACAAGCTTGTTTGATTTTTGAGTGTTTCCAGAGCCCCAACCCTTGCGTTCAACTATGACAGTCGACAATCCATTGAGTGCTGCTGCCTGAGCAATTCCTGCTCCTATAATTCCTCCCCCTACAACGCATAAATCAAAATCTGTAGACATCAATCACCTCCGTAGAAGCGGCAATTAGACTTGCTTGTGTGACGCATCCATGATGGAAATCCATTACTTCATAACCTTATAATATCAAATTATAAAAAGAGGTGCTCTTTGACACAGATGGAAGATACCATGGTCTTAATTCGAGATAAAATTCTTTGATTGGTAAACGTTAAAAGCTTTTATTGAAGATGGTAAAAGATGGTATCCTCAACGCCCTTTTTTTGGAGTGTAATATGTCTCTCGTTTTATTTGAAATTTCTGACCATGTGGCAATATTAACCCTGAACAACCCCGAAAAGCGGAACATGCTCACTTTGGAAGTGTGCAGTATGATCTCTGCATATGTGGCTGAAGCAGAGACAAGTGATAGAGTTAAAGCCCTGATAGTCACCGGGACTGGATCCTCTTTTTGTGCCGGCGGGCAGTTAACAGACATTAATCCTGATAGGGAAACCCTTGCGGGCATTTACAGTGGGTTCTTGAGTATTGCTCAATGTGAGATCCCGACTATAGCGGCAGTTAACGGACCCGCTGTTGGAGCGGGCTTTAATATGGCGATTGGTTGCGACGTAAGAATCGTCTCGAAAAATGCTCTATTTGAACCAAGATTTTTCGGGCTTGGGCTTCATCCTGGGGGGGGCAGTACATGGATGACTAGGCAATTGGCTTGTTGGGACACTGCTGCAGGTATGCTTATTTTTTCTCAAGCTATTAGTGGTGAACTGGCCGTCAAAAAGGGTTTGGCTTGGAAATGCGTTGATCATGGCGATCTGCTTGATGAGGCAATCGCCTTAACGAGTAACATTCGCGATATTCCAAAAGCAATTTTACTGCGTACGAAAAAGACGCTTCGAACAGCAGATATGTGCAAAAGTCATAACGATATCTTGGAAATCGAAACTGAGGAGCAATTGTGGTCTATCAAACAACCCTTCGCTCGCGATGCGATTTCTAATATGATCAATAAGATTAGCAGTCAGCCCTAATTATTCTTAACGAAGTCCCATCGAATTTATTTTGGTTTATCGATCCTCTATCAGGAAGACGGCAGCGCTTTTTCAGCCGCCTCAACGCATTGCAGTATCAATGTGTTTATGGTCATCGGCCCAACGCCGCCAGGAACTGGCGTCAGCGCAGATACTCGACCAAAAAGAGGTTCTAATTCTACGTCGCCAATCCCACCTGGGTGAAATCCAGCGTCAATCACCACAGCATTATCGGCAATCCAATTTGATCGAATAAATTCAGGCCGACCGACGGCACCAACAAGTACATCAGCAGTTTCAATTATTTCTGGAAGATTTTTCGTCTTGGAGTGACAAATTGTTACGGTAGCATTGGCATTTAAAAGCATTAAAGCCATTGGCTTTCCGAGGATTGGACTCCTACCTACAACTACTGCACGTTTTCCAGCTAAAGGAATTTTGTATGCTTCCAAAAGACGCATGATTCCTTGCGGTGTAGCTGAGCCGTATGCATCCTCATTCATGGCCATCCGTCCGAATCCTTGGCATGTAACTCCATCAACGTCTTTTGTTAGCGCAATTTGGTCAAAGCAGGCTCGCTCATCTATTTGCGGGGGGACTGGATGTTGGAGAAGGATACCGTGGCAATTGGTATTTTTATTTAGTTCCGAAATTTTTCTTAGTAGCTCTTTAGTGGTTGAGTCAGCAGGCATTTCAACTGCAATTGATTCCATACCAATTCTTTTGCAAGCGTTTTGTTTCATTCTAACATAAGTCGCGGAGGCGGGGTCAGCACCCACAAGAATGGTTGCAAGAATGGGCGGATTGCCGTGGTTTTTCTGTTTCAGGGCAGCCACTCGAACACCTAATTCGTTTTCGGTGTCTTGAGATAACTTTTTTCCATCTAGAATCTGTGCTGCCATATTAAATAATCTCTATCGTATGAGTGTTTTTGAGTATTATTTGACCTATGTTCTAATTCAGGAGTTCTTTTCTAAAGCGTGGTCTTGCTACGCTTTAAAGTGGGATGGACGACGGAGATTGAATCCGTCCCTTTGCTTCCCACTGTCGGCACTGGTCACAAAACTAAGACTGCCGAAAGACTGCCGAAAATTGCTAATTTTTATTTAAAAAGTCTCTAACCTATTGATTAATAAACCTTTAAAGTGGGGTGGACGACGGGGATTGAACCCGCGACCACCGGAATCACAATCCGGGGCTCTACCAACTGAGCTACGCCCACCACTAATCGAAGATTTACTGGTCGCAAATCAAATTTTCGGTTATCA
This sequence comes from Porticoccaceae bacterium, assembly GCA_002692165.1. Lineage (GTDB taxonomy): Bacteria > Pseudomonadota > Gammaproteobacteria > Pseudomonadales > Porticoccaceae > TMED48. The sequence goes on along the minus strand of NZJL01000098.1, from coordinate 7,961 downwards.
GATTTGAAAAATTACTTTATCTGAGCTTTTTTCCGAATCCTTGATTAAGCCAGTGCTTCAATAAGGTAACAATATTGATGTCGGCACATTTGACTCCCGGCAAGTACTGAGCGACAACGTGGCGGTATTATAACTCGTGAGTGCGTCATCGCAATCGAAACAGACGTTTTGTCATTTTTTTTACAGCGTTTAAAATTTGGTTGAGAATTTTTGACCACTATGTGTTTGCTTCAATGCTTCGGACTGCTCTGGAAAATGGGTGCATGCTGCCCAAAAACATTAGGATTGAACATAGAGATAAGCGAAACACACTATACTCATTGACCAAGATAGCATTTTCTCATCGTTAAAAATGTAGTCAGTAATAAGAGCTATAGAGGTGGCTCCGATGCTCAACCCGAAAAAAGAATGCAAAAGAGATAGACGGCAGTTGCCTGTCCTCGCATTTGGTTTGGTGTTACAGTATCAATCGCTACGACACCAGAGGCGCTAGTCATGGCGCCTCCAAACATAGTCAGAGCGATGAAGAATAAAGCCCACTCGGCATTTGGCGCCAAAGGCAGTGCGACCGAAGACGGAAGCATTAATACTGAGCCGGATAGTGCAATCCTGAGTGAAGCATCAAGTATTCCCTCTCGGTATAGTTTGTCAATAAGCCAGCCGCATAAGATGACTCCACATGGCGCAGCGATTAAAACGATCAAGCCAAAAGCATAACCTATCTCTGGTATGCTCCAACCAAAAATTCTTACGAACAAAGTTGGCACCCAAGAGAAGTAGGCATAGCCGACTAGGGTTGACAGCGACAAAGCTAGATAGACAGGCAGATAGATATTTAATTGCTCGCGCATGTAGCGGGACACGAGAGCTATTGAAAGATTCGTTTCTTCTGTTTTTAGCGTCTCGGTTCGCACGGGTTATGATATTGTGAGCAAGACAACAAGCGCTAGGAGGAGGCCAGGTATCGAAACAATGAAGAATACATACTGCCACTTATTGAGCGTCCCAAGAAAAGGAATGTCGACAATTGGACTATTCACCACGAAGCTGATGACGGCACCCCCGAGAACCATCGCTATGCCCGTACTGAGAGACACTCCCATGTTATAAAATGCTATTGCTCGGCCCCTTTCATGCCGGGAGAAATAATCTGAGATCATTGATATGGCACTCGGCGTAAGGCTTGCCTCACCTGCACCAACACCAATTCTAGCCATCAATAAATGATTAAACTTTAAAGCGAGCCCGGATGCTGCTGACATAATGCTCCAAAATGTAATTCCGATGATGATTATGTTCCGGCGGCATGTGCGGTCTGCCAACCTGCCGAGAGGGATTCCCATAAACGCATAGAATAAGCTAAATGCAACGCCCATTAGCAGGCTAATTTCGGTATCAGTCAATTGCAAATCAGCTTTAATTGGGCCCACCATCAAAGCTAAAATCTGCCTGTCTAAGAATGAAACTAGATATGCGAGAGTTAAAATTGCAACCACGTACCAACGATAGCATGCGCTGCTTTGATTGCTCACAGGGGCCATTGCTCCTCACGAAGATGTAATGATTGTTTATCGAAAATGGGGAATAACCTCGTTTGCAAAAAGTGAGGCTTGCTGTACCAACGCGACTTGTCTTTCACCATGAGGCTCAGCAATTGGGGGAGCCTCCGAGTTGATAAACGTGCTCCAATCCAAGGTCGGTCAGCTTTCTCAACCGAGAAGCGCATTTCTCAGCTGAACCACAAATGGAAAACCAGTCGACAAAATCATCCGAGATCAATTGGGGGTGATTGCCTGTGTCTTGCGAATGTTTAGCCATGTCGTAACCGTCGCGCAGTTTCTTCGCAATACTTTTAAGGTTTTTTGGCAAATGATTCAAAGGGGCACCTTTCATTCCAGCGAAATGCGCCACCATACCAGCAATCATCCGACCTAAATTAATTGCATTTTGCTCGACAGGGTCACACACAATATTTAGGTACGCCCCGATTTGGATACTTTCTTGGGGGCGCCCAATTTCTTTAAGCTGGTTTTCGGCAACGCTCACAGCCCATTCAAGTTGCTCAGGAGCGCTTCCTACTGCAAAACTGATCCTATCTGCGACTTCTGAAGCCATTTTTATAGTTTTTGGCCCCGTGCAAGCCACATCGATGTTTAGTTGCGAAGTCTTTCTATCTTCCAACCATCTAAATCGTGACTGCTTGCCATTTCTTATTACCTCTTTTCCACTCACATATCTTTTAAAATCTTCGATAAAGTGCCTAAGCTGGAGTGTTGAGCTATTTTTTAGACCTATGTGAGCTGCTGAAGAATCCCCTCGGCCAACGCCGCATATAGCTCTCCCTCCAGATTCCAAATGTAAGGTCATCATTGAGCAAGCCACGACAGCAACATCTCTGGTGATCGGATTGGTTACTCCAGTCCCAAGATGCAGTTTGGAGGTCGATTTGCTCGCAAGGGACAGCTGTCCGATAGGATCAGGTGTTAGGTTTTGAGTGTCAGGGCATAACAAAATGTCAAAGCCAAGATTTTCGATTTCTGCGGCGAGGGAGGCAGTGTAACCGGGAGAGGATTCCATGATTATACCAAACTCTATAATAGCTCCCCCTGTTAAAGTCTCTGAACTAATTGTCAAACTAGCGGTTGTGGGCTCAAGACTTAAAGTTGCAAGACCAGAAAGTAGTCTTCCTCAGTCAGTACCACACTTGCAGGCCGGTCTCTAACTGTCAAGATCAAAAAACCTTACAAAAGATAACGGGTTACCAACCGTCATGCGCTAGAAAATTGGTCGGAATTTTACAACGCACATGGGCCGAAGCTTTTATTGAAGTGCTTAATGGACGAATCCATCTCAGCTTTTACGCGGCAGATCAAATAGAATGAATGTATCGCTATTCTTGGGCGGAGCTATTGGCATGGAATCATAATCATTTCGATTCACCGAATTAGCGAAGCTCCGTAATTGATCTAACCAGCCTAAAAACGATAACTCCTGGGGAAGGATAAAACTTTTATGGTAACCGCTATTCATTTCATTCCAGACGATGTCAGCGTCTTCTTGGTTAAAAGACTCTAAATCGAGGTGGTTGAATTTTTCAGATGAGAGTTTGTCATATTCCAGAAAGATGTCAGCATAGCTTGTCCAAAATGCCATCTGATACAAAAGATGAAAGTCTAAAACGCTGTCTGTTGCGATGCCGCTTCTCGGTCGATAAACAATTGCGAAATTTTCTGTAATCGAACTTTTGAATACCAATAAACATCCCCCAACATCTAAAGGCGGAATCTCATCAGCTAGCACTCTTACGAGGGAGTAGGTGTCTAGTTCGAATGTTGATCGATTCACAGGTCTGAAACGTTCTAGTAATTTTGCTTCTGCTTTTAAATCGGGGGCAAGAAGCTCGTAAAAAATGTTCCAACCTTCCTCATCCCTGAGATGGCAAATTGCCTCTTTACAGTTTTTCTCTCCATAGGAGGGCCAATCAAAATCGTCCTTTTTCATTTATTTAGCATCTCTTTTAAGCGACATCAGTCTTTTATGAAATCTGGGTTTTCTAAAGTTAATTGGGTCTCAGACCCCGGCCGAAGCAACAATTTAGCGGCATGTTACTTAGCGAGGTCAATGAAAAAAGCGTACTCTAGGGCTCTTGTTTTATGACGTCTGAAGCGTCCCGAACTTCCGCCATGCCCAACCGTCATATCCGTGTCAAGGACTAGTATGTTGTTGTCTTTTTTGAGTGCTCTGAGTTTTGCGACCCATTTAGCGGGTTCGAAGTATTGAACTTGAGAATCATGCAAGCCTGTGGTCACCAGTATGTTGGGGTAGCTGACCTCTCGTATTTGATCGTAGGGTGAGTAAGCCAACATATTGTAGTAGTCCTCCTCATTAGCAGAGTTGCCCCATTCGTCGTACTCATTGGAGGTTAAAGGGATACTAGGATCGTTCATTGTAGTTACAACATCAACGAACGGTACGTGAGATGCAATGCCAAGATATAGCTCTGGCGCCATATTTGCCACAGCGCCCATTAGCAGACCACCAGCGCTTCCGCCGGCGGCAAAGATTCTATTGGGGTCTGCATACCCCTTATCAGTCAACCCTTTTGTTACGTCAATAAAATCATGAAAACTGTTTATCTTATGTTCTTGCCGACCATTGAAATACCAATCTCTTCCAAGCATCTCGCTACCTCGAACATGAGCTGTGGCTAATACGAACCCTCTGTCAGCTAGCGAAAGTGCATGAGACCGGAAGTAGGGATCGATGGTAATACCGTATGCCCCGTATCCATATTGATGCATTGGATTCTCACTGTTTTTTTTGAAAGAATCTTTTCGATACATCAGTGTCACTGGAATATCTTTTTCATCTCGAGATCGAACAAACAGTCTCTCAGTTTTATAGTTTCCTGCGTCAAAATCTCCGATCACTTTGTCTCTTTTTCGCAACACTTTTTCAGATGTATTTAAATCAATGTCATAAATAGATCCGGGTGTCACCGGAGAACTGTAGTAGACGCGAAGATAGTCCTCGCTGAAATCGATGTTATTTTCGAATTCAACCACATAGACCGACTCATCAAACTCAAGCTCGATGGTCCTGCCTGACGTCAGATTAAGAACGGATACATAATTTTGACCAAAGCGTCTTTCTTGAAGTGCGAGGTGACCATTAAATAATTCAATCGCTTCTAGAAGGGTATCATCTCTGTGAGGTACCACTTCAATCCAATTGTTTTTATTCGCAGCTCGATTTAAATCGGCTTTCATCACGCGGAAGTTGACAGCTTCCCAATTAGTTAAAATATAAACTGAATCGTCGAGCTTCGAGATGGAATACTCATGGCCTTCCTCCAATGCGAGGAAAGGTGATAAATCATTTGGTTGATTAGCGTCTGCGATTGATACTCCTTTTGTTGTAGTGCTGTCATGGTAGACATAAATAAGGCTTCGGTCTTTGGATCTGCCGAGGCCGGTGTAAAAACTCTCATCTGTTTCCTCATATATTAATTGATCCTCAGCCTGTGTTTCTCCGAGAACATGCCGATAAACCTGGTACCCCAATAAGGTTTGAGGTTGCTTTGCAATGTAGAGTATGGATTTGCTGTCGCTTGCCCATATTATGTCGGAATCCACATTGATAAGTGAATCTTCAAGAGTTTGGCCTGAAGAGATATCTTTGAAAGCAATTTTGTATTGTCGCCTCGACACATTGTCGTATGCATACGCTAAGATTTTGTTGTCATCACTCACGACCAGGTTGGCTACGCGGAAGTATTCATGGCCTTTAGCCAGTTCATTCACATTTAACAAAACCTGCTCAGCCGAGTCGGAGGGATCCTTTGTACGCCAGTAAATTGGGTGCTCGTTGTCACCAGAGTAACGGTATGAATACCAATAATCGTTATCTTTTACGGGTACGCCAGAGTCATCCTTCTGAATTCGACTGATTATTTCGCCATAGATTTCATTTCTCAGATTTTCGATGGGTTCGAGTACTTTTTTTGTGTATTCATTTTCAGCATTTAAATACTCGAGAACATCGGGATCCTTGCGCCGGTCATCTCTCAGCCAGTAGTAATTATCGACGCGTGTGTGACCATGGTTCGTTAGTTCACGAGCCACTTTTTTCGCAACGGGTGGTTGGGGCAAGACATTTAAGCTGGTCATTGAGTGGTTACCTCGGCAAGAAACTAACAGCGTGATGAGAATAACTGCAAGCGCAGGCCTGGTGAGTGATATGATTTGTCGGCTCATTTTCCATGTCTACTTGTATGTTTTTTCGATTAGTTTTCCAGAAATTGATACTAGCGCCAAAACGAGTTATGCACAATTTTAATGACTGCAAGATGCAATAAACGGCATTTGGTTGTTACTAAGTCATATGCTGTTAATGCCATTAATCGGATTAGGAAGTCTGTTCGTATATACCGATATTTGTCAGCTCACCGCAAAAGCGGTATGCGCCACTGTTATACGTTTCATGAGAGGTGTGCATCCTTGAATTTTCATATAAAGATTTGGTCACAAACATGTCGAGACAGCTTGCCAACTGAGGCAAAATTCGATACAGTTCGCGCCGTCTTACTACGGGTCAAATTGCTATGATCGTTGCCATAATTTTTGCTTTGCTGCTGTTTGCATCTGTGGTATTCCATTTTGTGAGCCCGTGGCAAATTTCCCCCCTAGGATCTAACTGGGGAACCATTGACGACACATTATCGTTTACATTTCTTGTCACTGGAATTTTCTTTATCGCTATTGTTGCATTTATGATTTTTTGTGTTTTTAAGTATCAGGCGAAGCCTGGGCGAAAGTCAGAATATCAAAGAGAAGACAAGAAATTAGAAGGTAGGCTGATTTGGATTACCACCGCCGGAATTTGTCTGCTTTTGGCCCCAGGCCTAATCGTTTACAGCGACTTCGTACACGTTCCTGACGAGGCAGTAGAATTTGAGGCTTTGGGTGAGCAATGGACTTGGAGCTTCCGTCTACCCGGAGAAGATCAGATGTTCGGGCGTACCAGCATCAACCTGATGGACGACATTAACAATTTTGGGATAGACCCTGAGGATTCAAACGGGCAAGACGACATAATTGTCATGGGAAACCAAATGCACCTTCTGCTGAACCAGCCGATAAAGGTTAATCTCCGTTCAAAAGATGTATTGCATGATTTTTATGTTCCGGAGTTTAGAGGTAAAATGGACTTGATTCCTGGTCAAATCACCTACTTTTGGTTTACGCCTACCGTCGAGGGCACTTTTGATCTGGCGTGCGCTGAGTATTGTGGGGTGGGCCACTATAACATGCGTGGTCAAATGGTGGTGGAAGGAGAGCAGGATTATGGCGTTTGGCTTGCTTCCCAGAAGACCTTTGCCCAGGTACTGGCAGGTGGGGAGGGCGAAGGCTTGGTGGAGCAGGGCGAGCGGCTTGCGCTCAACAGAGGTTGCATGGCCTGCCACAGCATTGATGGGTCGCCCGCATTAGGTCCCGGCTGGAAAGATATGTATGGAAGATACGAAAAATTGACTGATGGCAGTGAAGTTCTGGTTGATGAGGCCTACCTAGTCGAGAGTATAGTGGAGCCAAACGCTAAGATGGTAGAAGGCTATCCTCCTGTCATGGTGGCTTATGATTTCAGTGAAGAGCAATTAGATGCATTATTAGCTTATATGGTATCACTGTCATCCAATGAAATTGCAAACTAGCATAATTGAAAGGAGTTAAATATGGCCTACGTCCACGACGCCGAGCATGAGCACTTGCATGACCCCACTGCGTTTTGGGAGAAGTATATTTTTAGTCAAGATCACAAGGTAATAGCGATACAATATTCTCTCATTGCCATCGGTGTCGGGCTAATAGCTTTGTTTCTTTCCGCACTGATGAGAATGCAAATTGGTTTTCCAGGAGTCCTGGATATGGACTCAACGGAGTATTATCAAGCGATGACTATGCACGGAATGATCATGGTGGTGTATCTGTTGACTGCTCTTTTTCTAGGAGGATTTGGGAACTATTTGATACCCCTTATGCTCGGTGCAAGGGACATGGTATTCCCATTCGTGAATATGCTGAGTGTTTGGTTTTATTTTCTCTCTGTAATCGTCCTGCTTGCGAGCTTTTTTGTGCCCGGAGGGCCAACTGGAGCGGGATGGACGCTGTATCCTCCGCAGGCAATTTCTCAGGGCACCCCTGGCGTGGAGTGGGGAATCATTTTGATGCTGGTGTCTCTAATAATCTTCATCATTGCGGCAACGATGGGCGGACTTAATTATGTAACAACGGTGCTTCAGGCCAGGACGCATGGTATGACACTGATGCGTATGCCATTGGCGGTTTGGGGTATTTTTGTGGCAACCATCTTGGCACTGCTGGCATTTCCTGCATTATTCGTGAGCGGCATAATGATGTTGTTCGATCAGATATTGGGGACGAGCTTTTTTATGCCTGATATGA
>NZJL01000097.1 GCA_002692165.1 Porticoccaceae bacterium | reverse complement strand
TTAGATTCTCTTTCTCAAGGCCACGTTTTATCTCGAGTAGCAGAGAAATATTGGCAGGTTGATCCAAGAGTGTGAGTTGATCTTTATATGACACTGACTATTCCGATCATGGGAAGCAGCATCAATATACTTGCCTCCGAAATTTATGGGATCCCGCCCAGGCAGGCCAATTTTCGCAAGGAATGGCAAGCTGATCGGATTACGTTTCACTTTGCTTACTCAAAGTAAATGCGCCTCTCGGCACAAGATTAAGTGCCATGCTGAAATCGGGATAAACATTGGCCGCGGCGATTCTAACCTATTTTCGATCTATTTCAAAAGCATGAATTTGATATGGAGAAGGAGGCAAGCAGTGTTAGTCTCAAGAATCACCTAGGGAGGATTCTATCATGCTACCAATACCTGACCATCGATGTTTCGCCTGAGCCCCCAGAAGATAAATACAAGGCACAAATAGAAGAGTCACGGATGATGCGAAAAGCACTCCGAATGCGAGTGAAGTAACCATTGGGATCAGAAACTGAGCTTGCATACTTGTCTCTAACAGGATTGGCACTAGCCCAACAAAGGTTGTAATGGATGTCAGTATTATAGGCCTAAAGCGATCTTCGCCTGCCTGCTGCAGCGCGTCGGTTACTGACAAGCCGTTGCGCCGAAGCTCACTGATTCTTTCGATGAGCACCAGGTTATCATTGACCACCACTCCCGAAGCGGCAAAGACGCCTAAGAAAGAAAAAAGAGAAAATTCTATACCGACTATAAGGTGTCCAAAGAGAGCACCCATGATTCCGAAAGGCACAGCTGACAGGATTCCAAGAGGCTTGAGGTATGATTTAAATGCGATTGCCATCAAACTATAAATAACAATGAGAGCTATGGAGAAGTCCCTTGCTGCCTCGCGATAAAAGTCTCCCTGCTCTTTGCCCCCGCCATCTTTTAGGATGGTTACGTTAGGATATCGCCTAGACAAATCTGCGGCGACATCCGAGTAGACTAGGCTAGATATTTGATTATTATCGATTCCTTCGCCCGCCGCCCAGGCAGTTATTTGAAGGCTTCTTTGTCGATTATCTCGCTCTATGCTGGCATATCCGGGGACATAATTTATTTTGGCCACCGAGTTAAAGGGCACTTCCACACCATCGGCCCCGCGAACACGCATTTCTGTCAATGTTTCAACTTTTCTGCGATCTTTTTCTGGGTACTTCACCATCACTTGCATGTCATCTCGCCCTCTGGCGATTCGTTGTGCCTTGTCACCGTGAAAGCCCTGGCGGACTTGATTGGCAACATCGAGCAAGCTTATTCCTAGATTATTGGCATATGGAAGCAGTTCAATATTCAAATCATGGTTCCCAGTCCTAGCATCGTCACGAATCCTGGTGACACCAGCAATATTGGAAAGGGCGTTTTTCATAAACTGTCCGGCCTCTTCAAGCTGTTCGCTGTCGTCAGAGAGAAGAAGCACTGAAAAGTCATCAAATCGAGGTGGGCCGAAAGTCGCTGCCGCTCGAAGTTCTTCGGCTTCGGGTATGGCTCCGATATGGTGTATCCATCTTTCGCCTATCAAGGTCGGATCGGTTTGACTGGTTGTGCCTGGTGTCAGTGATGCAAAGATTGTTATTTCTTGGTTGTTTAAAAAGGAGACAGCACTTTTGATGAAGGTTGAATTTTCGCGATTGGCTATGAGCTTCGCGTCTGTTTCGATCGATTTCAGCGCGGTTTCTGCCCGTTCTACCAGCCTAAAAAGGTTTTCACTCGGATAACTGTCTGGCATTCGAATGGTGAGTATTATGAAATCATTAGGTACATTAGGAAAGAATGCTTGCTTGATATAGCCGGCGCTGACCAGAGTAATAGAGATCGAAAGTGCCAGTAAGAACGAGAGCACAGTGAGATATCTCCATTCAAGAGCATTTTTTAAGAGCGGTCGGTAAATCTTGGCAGCAAAGCGTGACAAAGAATTAGCACAGATTTCTCTCGTGGCTTGGACATATTTCGCAACAGGATGTTTTGGGGCCGTTTCAACTTTTACTCCCACTAAGTGGTAGGGAAGTATGAGTAACGATTCGATAAGTGAAAAACTNAGTGCTACAAGCGTAACCATTGGTATAGAGTATGCGGCTTTTGCCCATGCACCTGGCAAAAAAAGCATTGGCACGAAGAGAACCATTGTGCTGATTACGGCTAGTGTGACTGGCTTAAGTACTGCATGAGTCCCCAGTTCTGATGCCTCTAGACCATCGTAACCATTCTCCTTATATCTGTAAACGCTTTCACCGACAATTATGGCATCGTCCACGACTATTCCTAATATCAGCAAAAACGCAAACATGGAGAGCATATTGATGCTAACGCCAACGCTTGGCAGTATCCAGAGGGCACCGGCGTATGCTATGCCGATTCCAGCTGAGACCCAGAATGCTAACATCGGATTGAGAAAGAGCATGAGTACAATAAAGACAAGAACAAGCCCACCGAGAGCATTTCCAGATAAGAGATTCAGCCGGTCCGAGAAAGGTTGTGAGAGGTCCGTAACAGGTTCAATCTTGATAACGGCAGGCATTAAATTGCTTTGGTTTTCGATATATTCCCTTACCGCATAAGATGACGCTTGAACGTCTGGGTCCTGCGAGGCGATAAGTACATCAATTTGTACGGCATTCTCTCCGTTGAATCGCATTAAAAAGTTCTTGCGTTCTTCTGTTTCTCGAACGGTCGCCACGTCGCGGACCCTTATTACTGATCCATCAAGAGGGCTGGCTAAGACAATCTCGCGAAAATCTTCCTCTGTGTATGACTGGCCTCGGGCCTGCAGTTGAATTGTTCCTCTTTCTCCATCAATCGATCCAGCTGGCACATTTATTGACGATCGACGGATAGCATTGGAAACCTGCTCGAAGGAGATACCATAGCGACGCATGTCCAGTTCAGATAATTCGATTTCGATCTGCGGCCGACTTTCGCCTACTAAATCTGCGGATTCAACTGAAGGCAACCTCGCAATATCATCTCGGATTTTTTGTGCGAATTTTTTTACCACTCTTTTATCAACGTTTCCATACACAGCAAGTCTCATAACTATTGTGCGCTTATCTTGGGCAACGACGATTTCTTCCTCAGAATCCTGTGGAAAGGTCGTGATGGCATTTACTCGGGTCTTAATTTCATTGACCAAAGTATCTCTGTCATAGCCGATCTCTACTTCCACGCCGACGCGGCCATAACCTCGGTTTGCGACCGAATCAATTTCCGCTACTCCCTCGAGGTTGTAGATAGCTTCTTCTATGGGTATGACGATCTGTTCTTCGACTTCGGTAGGCCCTGCACCCGGATACGATTTTGTAATATTAATGTAGTCCGAGGGAATATTCGGGAAGAATTCTTTACCTATTTTGAGGCTCCCGAATACGCTACCAACGAGGATAAGAATCATCAGCAGGTTCGCTGCGACCGGATCGCGAACAAACCAAGATACTAGTCTCCTCATAGGACCTGATCGAGTGGGCTGGGAATTGTAAGAATGGCAGGTGCAATTGGTGGAGGCGAGGGGGATATAGCCATTCCCTCATAAGGATCAGTTATTGGAGAAACCACAATTCGCATCCTCTCCTCGATTCCGCGCACCAGCGCCATATCTTCAGTCAATTGAAGGATCTGGACTTCAGTAAAATGTATGGTATTTTTTTTCGAAACGCTTAGGACTTGAGTTGACCTGTAGATGCAATGTCTTGGCAGCGCCACTACGTCGTTCAGAATTTTTCCAGTTACCTTGGCCTCTACAAAGCGGCCTACTTCGAGAGGGGGGAATCCGATCGCCGCAGACGAGGGATATGGATCTGTGAATTCGGCTACGGCATAAATCATCCGATTTCTGACATCGATTGATGCTTCTGTCCTAACGATTACCCCCTTCCAGAGGTGCTTGCTATTTCCTGTCCCACCCAAGATTTCAACAATCGGTAAATCGTCTCGTGATGGAATCTGCCTGCCTGAGGGTAGATCGATTAATTCGGCCTGATGCTCGGTCAACGGCAGTCGAACTTCTGCGACATCGATGGCGTAGACAGAAGCTAGGGCTGTTCCGGGTGTAACGAACTGACCCACATTTGCTAGGGTGCTCTCAATCCTACCATCAAATGCTCCTCTGATGGAGGTTCTCTTAATGCTCAACTTGGCCCTTTTCAACTCTGCCTTGGCTGATGCAAGATTCGCTTTCGCTGCGTTTAGTTGGGGTTTTCTAAGAAAGAGGTTGTTTGCTTGCTCGTCGCCCAAATCTCTCCACTCTCGTTTTGCCTGACGACTTAGGCCTTTTTCGATAGCGACTCGCTCTTCCGCGTTAGCTACCGCGGCATCGGCAATTGTAAATGCTAACTCATAGTCAATGGGCTCGATCTGGATCAATAACTCGTTGTCCGAAAAAAAAGCACCATCAGCGAAGTTATCTGATACAGACTTGATTTGCCCCGATACCTGCGCTACTAACTGGACTTGGCGTTTGGGCACAACGGTTCCCTGAGAAAAAACCTCTACTCGATGCTGAACAAGGCTAGCTTCCATAACTGCTGCATTCAACGGACTGGGTTTTGGACGCTCAATTTGTTCTGGAGCGGGTCTCAAATAAACCAGCGCCCAGATTAAGAACAGCCCGAGACTTAAGACAGAGAGGGTGATTGTGGTCTTTTTCTCAATCATTGGCAGGTTTTATCACTGTGGAATAAAGTTCAGTTGCTGATTAGTATAAACAAGATCACAAGCTGTCGCCTCACCCCGCTCAAGTGTAAATGGTATTTCACCCATAAAACACCTTACAGCGGTGATTGAGTTAATACATCGCTTGCCAGTTGGGCTTGTTGAAAAGATCTTATGCTCGCCCAATGAAAAACCGTTTAAGACAACAAGCAGTGGTTGCTACCCAAATTTTAAAGCGTTCTAAAAACTCAGGAATTCGGGAGAAAATAAAACCTGAAAACAGTAAATTTAATAGAGCCATTAATAAGAAAAATTGGGGTATACTCCAGCCGAGGATAGCAAGAAAAGTAATCCCCAAGATGCTCCCTAGCACCATGAAGACGGCGTTTATAATGTTGTTTACCGCAATTATCCTAGCGCGTTTACCTTTTTCGGTTCTTTCCTGAATGATCGAATAAAGAGGCACTATAAATAAACCTCCGAAAGCACCGATCAGAATTAAATCAATCAAGATTTGAACTCCGTCGTTAATTTTAAGGAAAGTTGTTATGGAAATTAACGATTCTGGACTGAGGTTGTCCGCGTAAGAAATGAAACTAAAGTAAAGGTGCATGCTGAAGAGACTTATTCCCAGAGTTCCGAAAGGAATGATACCTGGTTCCACTCGCTTCCCAGACAAGGTATTGCATGTCAGGCATCCAATAGCGACTCCTATAATGAAGGCCGCTATCAATATAGAACTTAATAACGGCTCTCCCTGCAAATTTTGGACCGCGAAGTTGGGGACTTGGGTTAAGAAACAACTGCCAAATAACCAAAACCAGGAGATGCTCAAAACGCAATAAAAAACAGTTTTATTTTTTTGAGCCAAGCGAAAGTTACTTAACGAATCTCGGAATGGATTCCAGCGAGGTGTGTTTGAATCAAAAGGCGGTGCAGCCGGAATTGCTGTGCTTGACAGCCAGCCGATAGTTGCAACAGATATCGTGGCAACACCCAGTATAAGACGCCCACTTGATATGGTAACAAGCCAGCCACCAATTAGCGTTCCCAACAAGATTGATACAAAGGTGCCCATGCCAACTTGAGCATTTCCCGCTAAGAGTTCGCCTGGTTCAAGATGCTGAGGAATGATTGCATATTTTAGAGGCCCAAAAAACGCCGATTGTATACCTAGTAGGAAAAGCACCGTGAGCATTAAATTGAGATTTAAGGCATAAAGCGAGTAAGCCCCCAATGTCATTATAAGCATCTCTGCTAGCTTAATCCTTCTGATTAGAATCGCTTTGTCATAACTGTCAGCTAGCTGGCCAGCGGTTGTTGAAAAGAGGAAATATGGGAGAATGAAAAGACCCGCAGCTAGATTCGTAAAAAAATCTGCGCTACTTCCTTCAATCAAAACCATTTGGCTGACCACAATTATTAGTAGGCCCTGCTTGAATAGGTTATCATTTAGCGCGCCGAGAAACTGGGTAACGAATAGTGGGAGGAAACGTCTGGTAGCGAATAGTTGGAATTGGGAGTTGGGGGTTTTAATTTTGTACCTCATACCGCGTTCTTACTGTCATTTCAGCGTTATACCAAGCGATTCCCATATGCTGTCGACTCTAGATTTGACACCATCAGTCATTGCAATAGGCTCGCCCCATTCGCGATTAGTTTCACCAGACAACTTGTTCGTTGCATCCATACCCATCTTTGATCCAAGTCCCGATGTGGGCGAGGCAAAGTCTAAATAGTCAATTGGAGTTTGGTCCAACATCACCGTATCCCGGATTGGATCCATGCGAGTTGTTATTGCCCAAATTACATCTTGCCAATTGCGAATGTTAATATCTTCATCAGTAACGATCACAATTTTTGTGTACATAAATTGTTTGAGGAAAGACCAGATACCCATCATTATCCGTTTTGCATGACCAGGATATTGTTTTTTTATGCTTACTATTGCGAGGCGATAAGAGCAACCTTCAGGAGGCAGATAAAAGTCTGTGATTTCTGGAAACTGCTTTTGTAATATAGGAATGAACACTTCATTTAAAGCCACTCCGAGAATCGCCGGTTCGTCGGGCGGCCTCCCAGTATAGGTGCTATGGTATATTGGATTTCTTCGATGAGTAATCCTCTCAACGGTAAATACCGGAAAAATCTCAGTCTCATTATAATAGCCGGTGTGGTCTCCAAAGGGACCCTCTTTTGCAGTTTCACCAGGCTTGATATGTCCCTCTAGAATGAATTCGGCTGTGGCAGGGACCTGGAGGTTGCTGCCAACACATTTAACCACCTGAGTATTTTCTCCTCGAAGCAGCCCAGCAAAGGCATACTCAGAAAGAGTATCAGGTATTGGAGTAACTGCAGCCAGCGTAGTGGCTGGGTCAGCACCAAGTGCAACCGAAACCGGATATGGCTTATTGGGATGCTCTGTTTTCCAATCCTGATAGTCTAGCGCGCCTCCTCTATGCGCTAGCCAGCGCAGTATGAGTTTATTTTTTTTTAGCTTTTGCATGCGATAGATGCCGAGGTTTTGCCGTTCTTTAAAAGGTCCGCGGGTCACCACTAAGGCCCAAGTTACAAGAGGGCCTTTGTCTCCTGGCCAACATGTTTGGATAGGTATATCGTCGAGGTCAACATTTTCCTTTTCTATGATGAGTTCTTGACATGGTGCCTTTTTAAGTACTTTTATTGGCATATTGAGAACTTGTCTAAACTTATGTCGTTTTTCCCAAAAGTCACTCAGGCTTTTGGGAGGATCTGGCTCTTTTAGGAATGCTAATAAGGTTCCCACATGGCGCAGGTCTGCAACACTTTCCATACCCATTCCCATTGCTACGCGTTTAGGGGTGCCAAATAAATTAGTTAGTATTGGAATATTATGATGTTTTGGATGCTCAAAAAGAAGCGCTGGGCCTCCTGCTCTTAGGGTTCGATCGCTGATTTCTGTAATTTCCAAGAAGGGATCGACCGGTGAGGAAATCCTCACTAATTCGTTTTGTTGCTCAAGGGAATTGAGAAAGTCTCTGAGATCGATGTATTTCATACAATGAATGTGTTTGGTCGCACTTTAGACTCCAAACGTCTCTCGAAGGGAAAGCTATTTGCGCTTCATCGCATCAAAGAAGGCATGATTATTTTTGAACCCTTTGAGTTTCTCAACCATGAATTCCGCTGCGGTAAGATCCTCCATGTCATGGAGGAGTTTTCTGAGGATCCAAATCCGTTGAAGCTCGACCTCATCAATAAGCAATTCCTCGCGTCTGGTGCCAGAGCGGCGAATATTAATCGCGGGATAAACTCGCTTTTCGGAGATCTTTCTGTCTAAATGCAGTTCCATGTTGCCCGTGCCCTTAAACTCTTCATAGATGACCTCATCCATCTTGGACCCGGTATCGACCAGTGAAGTGGCAATAATCGTTAAACTTCCACCACCCTCTATATTACGTGCAGCCCCGAAAAACCGCTTCGGTTTCTCAAGGGCATGGGCGTCAACACCTCCGGTGAGCACTTTGCCAGAGGACGGTATCACGGTGTTGTATGCCCGCGCCAATCTGGTAATCGAGTCAAGGAGGATTACTACATCTTTTTTGTGTTCTACCAAACGCTTGGCCTTCTCAATCACCATATCGGCCACTTGCACGTGCCGATTTGGCGGTTCATCGAAGGTCGATGCGACGACTTCGCCCCGAACGGTGCGTTGCATTTCGGTAACCTCTTCAGGCCTCTCATCAATCAGTAGCACGATTATGTAGCAGTCTGGATTATTACGTATTATTGACTGTGCAATGTGCTGCATCATAATTGTTTTCCCGGCCTTCGGAGGGGCTACAATGAGTCCTCGTTGCCCTCGTCCGATGGGAGCGATAAGGTCGATAATGCGGCCGGTCAGGTCCTCAGTAGATCCATTGCCAGACTCCAAGGTTAGGCGATCATCG
>NZJL01000096.1 GCA_002692165.1 Porticoccaceae bacterium | reverse complement strand
TCCTTTTGCATTTGCTATTGCGGCACTCCTAGGGGGACAATTCGACAGTGCCTGGGCGCGATGGTGCCGACCCTGGATTAATAGTGCTTGGGCGTTCTTGACTTTTGGAATAGCTTTGGGCAGCTGGTGGGCATATTACGAGCTCGGCTGGGGAGGATGGTGGTTTTGGGACCCCGTGGAAAATGCCTCTTTTTTGCCGTGGCTGGTTGGAACGGCTTTGATGCACAGTGCTGCTGCAACCGAAAAACGGGGGGTATTTAAAGGCTGGACCTTGCTCCTGGCGATTTTTACTTTTTCGCTCAGCCTTCTGGGCACCTTCTTGGTTCGCTCGGGAGTTTTGACTTCCGTGCATGCTTTCGCGAGTGATCCAGAAAGAGGACTGTTTATCTTGATATTCCTGGGCACTGTTGTTTCTGGCGCTCTCGTGTTATTCGCGGCTCGAGGGCCTGTTAAAACAGGTCAAATTTTATTTAGGGGGGGTGCAAGAGAATTATTTCTATTTGCCAATAATTTGGTGCTTATGACCTCCATGGCAATGATCTTGATTGGAACCCTATACCCGCTGATTTCTGATGCTCTAGACTTGGGTAAGGTCTCAGTAGGGCCACCGTATTTCAATTTTTTCTTTGTACCACTGACTTTTGCTTTGATGATTTTTGTCGGATTCTCAATTAGATCTCGTTGGGGCGGAACCCGTGGCTCTTGGGNAGTTGGATTTTACTATTTGCCGGCAATGCTTAGCTTCTGTTTGGGACTCGGCCTGCCTGTCATATTGGGAAATGTATATTCAGCCGCAGAATATTCGTATTCTGCTGCGTTGACCTTGATATGCGTTCTTTGGGTCACCTTAACGATTTGTCGAGATTTGATTGGTAAATTGCGATCTCGCGGTTTTGCAGCAGTGTCTGCAAGCTATTGGGGAATGTGTATAGCACACTTTGGCCTAGCAGTGTGCGCCCTAGGGATCGGTTTGAGCACGGCTTATGAGTCACAAGAGAATATGCGGGTAACGGCAGGAGAGCGAGTCACCTTAGCTGGTTATGAATTTCATTTGTCGGGTTTGAGTGTGGTAAGGGAGTCTAATTATGAGGCTACCAGAGCCCATATTGTTGTAACATTTGATGGCGAGGAGGTGTCCATCCTAAACCCTGAAAAGCGAAACTACTTCTCTGGTGGACAAGTCATGACTGAGGCTGCTATCGATGCTGGGCTGACTCGAGACCTCTATGTGGCTTTGGGGGAACCCTTGGAATCAGGATACTGGGCAATGCGTTTTCAATTTAAACCTTTTGTAAGATGTATCTGGCTGGGCGGATTGCTAATAGGTATTGGAGGCCTGGTGTCATTGGCGGATAGACGTTACCGAAAAAAGACAGGTCAAACTCAGGGAATTAGCATCTCCAAGTCAGAACGCAAATGGAGCCACTCAGCATGAGAGACCGAGCTCCTTTGTTATTCCCTCTAATAACGTTCGTTTTGATCTTACCCTTCCTGTGGCTGGGCTTGGGCCGCGACCCTCAAGAATTGCCTTCTGCCTTGATTGATCAGGCATTTCCCGATTTTAGTTTGACTGATCTTGAGGATGACAAATTGATCCTCGGTTTGAGCGATATAAAAGGCAAAGTAACTCTTGTTAACGTTTGGGCTTCGTGGTGTGTCGCATGTAGTTTGGAACACCAAATGTTGAACGATTTGGCGATCAAAGGGGTGCCGATAGTTGGTTTGAACTATAAAGATGATCGTTGGAGTGCCAACAACTGGCTAACTGAAAAAGGTAATCCATATTCTTTTAGTATTTTTGACCAAAGGGGTTCGTTGGGTCTTGATCTGGGAGTATATGGAGCTCCCGAAACGTACTTGCTNGACTCAGATGCCATTGTNAGACANAGNCGCGTNGGAATTCTTGATGAAAANGNTTGGAGAAANGAATTTTCAAAACGTTATGAGAAATTGGTGAGCCTTGCTAATGAAATGTAACGCCCTGAAAATGGCAACAGCTAAAGCAATGTGTTCTAGTCTGATGATCTTGATTTCTTGCGAGCTGGCGCTCGGGCAATCGCCATTGATTGATTTTTCAGAGGATTCTCTTCGGCACAGATATGAGAAATTAATCGACGAGCTTAGATGCCCCAAATGTCAAAATCAGAACCTGGCAGACTCCAACTCCCCAATCTCTGTTGATTTGCGGCGTCAAATTCATAGCCTTTTGGAAGATGGTAAAAGTGACGAGGAAATCAAAGATTATCTTGTTGCGCGTTACTCCAAATTCGTGCTTTATCGACCTGTTCTTGACCATTCGACTTGGTTTCTATGGTTTGCACCGATCATAATAATATTCTGTGCATGCTCAGCCGCCGCCATAATCCCTCGCAAATACAAGGCAGCTCGAGATGACTTAGAAAATGACGATTTACCAATATCCAATCAGGAGAACGATAGGTTGATTCGACTTTTGTCTGGTAAGGATCAATCATTTTGACGATTTTGGGGGGTATTGTCCTACTCCTAATTGGAGCAGTCCCTTTTTTAGCATATCCATGGATAGTCTCTGGGCCCTATCAAAACGTTCACGGCGACTCTGATGTGAGACAAGCTACCAACCTGCAGATTTTTGATGATCAGATTAGAGTATATAAGGCTCAATTGGGAGCAGGAGAGCTGACTAGCAACCAGCACCGGCGCCTTATCCTAGAGGCACAGAGGAATCTGCTTGATGACACATTAGATACAATGCCTGTCGTAAAAGCGAGTGGGAGCCTTTGGGGGCTCCCCGCACTATATCTGTTTTTAGTATTATTTTGCCTTGGGCTATATAGGGCCATTGGGGCATTCGAGGACGAGAAGATCGCGTCATTACTTGAGCGTTACTCAGCAAGAAGGTCAGTCGAATCAGGTATGGAATTTGAGTTCGAGAAACTTCGCTTTCTACTGGAGAGAAGGGTCCGCGACACACCGGAAAATGTATTTTATTGGACTCTGCTTGGTGAGTTTGCTCTGGGCAGATCGGAATTCAACGCTGCCTCCAAATACTTTGCCACGGCATCTGATTTGGATCCGGAAAACGCATATCTCTTAATTCAGCATGCGCAAACATTGTTTTTAGCGGACAGAGGCGTATTTACCGACCAAGTGCGAGAGGCCACCAACAAAGCTTTTGAAAAAGATCGGGATAATAAGATTATTCTGAGGTTAAAAGGAATCGATGCTCTTTCGAGAGGACAGGTGGCACAAGCAATGTTATGGTGGGAAAAGGCTGGCCTAGAACTTGACGAAAAAATGTTGCGGTCTAAATCCACTCGATTGAAAAGCGACATAAATGATTTGAATATGCAATTAGAGAAATAATCACGAGATTAAAGCGCACTTATCTCAGCTNTAGCCATTACTGTGAGACTGAATGGCAAGATTATTTTTGGAGGCTTCCGTTGGTTCGTGGTCTTTCAAAATGTGTCAATTCTCTAATCTTGATTCGTGCTAAAGCCATCTGCTGTTCGACCTAAGCCGCAAATTTCATCAACACTCCTAGGATATGTCAGCTAGGCAGGTAAGTCTTCGGGCAAAGCTATTATTTATGTTGTGTGAGCCGGATAAGGTGTAAACTGCTTTTTGGAAAAACTTTTAGCAACAAAGTGCCTCATGCTATTTTTGGACTAAGGGTAATAATGCGGCTCAAATCGATCAAATTGTCTGGTTTCAAATCCTTTGTGGACCTCACCGACGTAACCTTTCCAAGTAATTTATGCGCGGTGGTAGGCCCAAATGGTTGTGGCAAATCAAATATAATCGATGCTGTTCGCTGGGTATTGGGGGAGTCCTCCGCAAAAAATTTGCGGGGCGAATCGATGATGGACGTTATCTTTAATGGATCTGGAGCACGCAAACCGGTTGGTNAGGCTAGCATAGAGCTGATGTTCGACAACACTGACGGCCGTATCGGTGGCGAATTTGCTGCTTACAATGAGATTTCGGTCCGAAGAAAAGTTACCCGCGATGGTCAATCGCAATATTATTTGAATGGAGGTAACTGCAGGCGAAAAGACATAACTGATATGTTTCTTGGNACAGGGCTTGGACCTCGAAGCTACGCAATTATTGAACAGGACATGATCTCGCGGCTTATAGAAGCTCGACCCGAAGAACTGCGAGTATTTGTAGAAGAGGCGGCCGGCATTTCAAAATACAAAGAACGTCGTCGCGATACTGAGAATCGCATAAGCCGAGCGAAAGACAACCTAGAGCGTCTCAAAGATATCCGTGATGAGTTGCAAAGACAATTGTCGCGATTGCAACGACAAGCAAATTCGGCTGAAAAGTATTCCAATTATAAAGAGAAAGAAAGACAAATAAATCTAGAGTTGGTTGCTATGAAATGGCGTGAGCTTGATGAAGCGATCCAGGAAAGACAAATTGTCTTGCAGCGGAGCGACAGGGACAAGGAAGGACTTATCTCAGAGCGACTCGTTTGTGATTCTGCTATAGAGAAGTACCGATTAGAGTTACTAACGATCACCGCTAATTTGGATCTTGCTCAGGAGAAATTTTATAAAATAACCGCTGAGGTTGGCAGAATTGAGCAGTCGATTGACTATCACAAAACAAGAAATGCGGAGAGGAAGAAACAGGTTCTGGAAACTGAGGAGAGTTACAAAGAGGCATCAAATCATCTAAAAACAGATGAAAAAAAGATTGACTTATGCGACCGCCAGGCTGAACTCAAGCGACCAATGTTGGTAGCAGCAAAGGACCGTGAAAAGGAGGCATTTGCGGCGGTGGATGGCGCGCTGGCGGCCAGCAAAGATTTGCAGATAAAACTGGATGAATTNAGTCAACGAGCGCTGAAGCCCAAGCAGGCTGCGGAAGTGCAACAATCCTTGATTCAATACCTGAGAACGGTTATAAAAACTTTGACTGACAGAAAACTAGATCTGGCTAAAGAAATGGACGGATTCTGTATAGATGCTGAACATGATGAAATTTATGCCCTAAAAGCTTCGCTTGGAACGCTCACAGAGAAATGGAAAGCTGCTGAGAAATCTCGTAACAATACATCTGACCGTGTCTCTGAACTTCAGAAACTACTGAAGCAACAAATTTATGACACCAACGACTTGCGGGAACAGCATCAAGACCTATTGGGTAAACAATCTTCGCTTAAAGTGCTTCATGAAGCGGCTAAAAGCAGGAATCAGGATCAATCTTGGCTTGATAGCAACGATTTGGGCCATTGCCCACGCTTAGCGGATTCACTAGATCCGACTAGCGGGTGGGAACTCGCGGTTGAGACTGTGTTAGGTCCCTATATGCAATCGGTTTTAATCAGCGATATTAATTCCGTATCTCAACTGGTTGATGATTTTAATGAAGGGGAATTACTTTTAATCGAAGACCGAAAGGAGGAAGGTTTTGATCATCAAAAAACTAAAAAGCACATATTTTTGAGCGAACATGTCTCGAGCAACTATGCCCAACCTTTGCTGAAGAACGTCTATGCAGTAGATACTCTCCATGACGCACTCACTAAGCGGGCAGAGCTTAAGACGCATGAATCGGTTGTAACCAAAGATGGTGTCTGGTTGGGTGTGAATTGGTTGAGAGTATCTGGAGAAATTGATGCCTCCAGAGGAATAATCCAACAAAAAAGGGCCCTTGATAGTCTGGGTTTAAAAATCGAATCAATTCACGATCAAATTGTTCAATCAGAGCAAAAAGTCGCGGCTTTTGAAGGTCAGCTGCGAGAATTGGAGGTGGCGTTTAGGCATAGTTTAAGCGACATCGACAGAATGCAGCATGAATATGCCGACTTGCATTCGAAGCTAAATGAAACCGAAATACGCATGTCAAAGCGCAAGACGAATAAATATCATGCTGATGTTGAGTTGAAAGAAATTGAAAGCAATCTTGAGATTGAGTCAAAAAGATTGGTTGCTGCCGAGACCGCTTTTACAGAGGCGTCTGAGTCGATGGAAAGAGATCGTCTGGAGGCCCGATCTTTAAATGAGAAACGCGCAGAGCTCTCATCATTGACGGAAGAATATAGGTTAAGATACAAAACTTGCAGTGAGCAGCGAGAGCAGCTCGCTATGGAAATAAGCCTATTGGAAACGCAACGCTCGACTATATCAGATGGAATAGTGAGGCTTGAATCACAGGTGGGTCGATTGGCTAGCCGCATCAAAGCATTGAACCAGAGCGAAAACGAAAACCTCTGTAAAAAGGACGAAGATAGACTTAACGGCATACTTTCGGAGCGTTTGTCAGCTGAAGAAGAACTAAAAGGTGTCAGAAAAGCCTTTGAGGATTTGGAGGACCAAAAGCTGAGTCAAGAAAAAAAGCGTAGTGCTATTGATTCTCAGATTGCTGAAAATGGTTCAGAGTGTGAGTCCCATCGGTTAGCGATAGCAGAATTGACTGCTCTCAGGGGTGCTCTTGAGGAGCAAGTTGATAAAGAGAAGGCTGATCTCTTGGTATTGTTGGGAGCACTGAATAATGATCGTGATTTAAATGAAAAGGAACGTGAACTGCAATTTATACAAGATAGGATTCAACGGTTAGGACCGATCAACCTTGCAGCTCTAAAGGAATATGAGGTTGAATCCGAGAGACGGAAATACCTTGATAAACAAAATGACGAATTAGAAGAAGCTCTGGAGACGCTGCAGGCGGCGATTAAAAAGATCGATCGTGAAACACGATCCCGTTTCAAAGATACTTTTGATCTATTGAATCTAAATATTAAAGAGTTGTTCCCAAAACTTTTTGGAGGCGGTGAAGCGTATTTGGAAATAATTGATGACGATTTTTTAAACACTGGTGTGATGATCAGAGCAAGACCGCCAGGTAAGAAAAATGCATCGATCCATTCGCTTTCGGGCGGAGAGAAGGCCTTAACCGCTATTGCTATGGTTTTTGCGATATTTAAACTAAATCCAGCGCCTTTCTGTATGCTGGATGAAGTAGATGCGCCATTAGACGATCTGAATGTTGCGCGCTATGCGGAAGTGGTTCGAGAGATGTCTGCCGACGTCCAATTTATAATAGTGACTCACAACAAGACCACGATGCAAGCTACTAACCAACTCGTGGGCGTAACAATGATGGAAGCCGGAGTTTCCAAAATTGTATCTGTTGACGTAAATGCAGCGGTCAAACTTTCTGAATCTGCCTAGTGTGGAATAAAAAGATTTTAGTTTTCTGTTTTGCCAACTACAATGAGGTTATGCTTTGAAATGCTATGAGAAAGAGTTGGGATGGAGCTTCTGGGTTCAATTAACATTTTAGTCGCATTGGCGGTGCTCGTGTTTGTTGCGATCGGGCTCGATGCGCTGCGGCGCGTGAGGCGAAATCGGTATGAGAATATTCAGATGTCCTCAAGCCACTTAGCGAAAACCTCAAAATGTCAGGAGGATCTGGACGATATATTCGGCAGTGACTTCCCCGCTGGTGGTTCCAGGGTGGTGGGTGTGCGTGACATCGATTTCGACGCGATGGAGGATGTTCTGCTGAGTCCAAAGGACATCGGAGAACGATACACCCTGATTGAAGAAAATGCCCAAGTTGACATGGCGCTGGAAGAAACAATAGCTGACTCGGATGCGGTCGTGCGATCTGATACTGGAGGAGATGCAAAAAAGCCCTCAGTAATGGAAGAGCCGCAGATAATGATTATTCATTTGATGTCCGAAAAAGGAAAACACGTGAAAGGTTCGGAGTTGCTGTCCACATTATTGGATGCCGGCCTCCGCTTCGGTGAGATGGGTATTTTTCATTTCCATAGGGAGGCGGATGGCTCGGGCCCAATCACTTTTAGTTTGGCAAATATTTTAAATCCCGGCACTTTCGATCTGGACACAATTACAGAGATGATGACGCCAGGTGTCACTATGTTTATTAATCTTAATGAGGTCCAACATCCAGAGGATGCATTCAATAAGATGCTTTCATCCGCTAATCTAATTGCCGAAAGTTTACATTTGCATATGTTAGACGAATCCCGCAGTTCAATGACTCCGCAAACGATAGATCATAACCGACAGCTGGCTCGCGAGTTTATCCGCGTAAAGGCCGGCGACTAAGAATCTTTGGGGAACCAAAGTATCGATATGGCAACGCCTCCAGTTCAAGTTTATAAGGCACTCGTCAAAGAACTTCAATTCCATGATCACCGATACCATGTGCTTGATGATCCGTTAATTCCCGACGTTGAATATGATCGAAAGTTGATGCAGCTGAGGTTGTTGGAGGACACCTTCCCAGATCTGATGGATGATAACTCCCCATCCCAAAGGGTTGGAGGCAAGTCACTTTTAGAATTCTCACAGATTTCGCATTCTCTACCGATGCTTTCACTTGAAAACGCATTCGACTCTCAGGCGTTATTGAATTTCGATAGAAGGGTAGCCGAACGTACAGACGAAAAAGAGAATGTTAATTATGTGTGCGAGCCAAAGCTTGATGGCGTCGCTTTAAGTCTTCTATACCGGAATGGAGTTCTAGAGAGCGCTGGAACACGAGGCGATGGCACTACAGGAGAGGATGTCACTGCGAATGCGAGGACTATAAGGTCTGTGCCCTTGAGGTTGCAGGGTGATTCTCCCCCAAATCTAATTGAAGTGCGGGGAGAAGTTTATATTCCGCATAAGGGTTTTGATTTGCTCAATGCGCGGAACCAGAAGGACGGGGAAAAAACATTTGTTAATCCCCGAAATGCCGCTGCCGGGAGTCTGCGTCAATTGGACTCGAAAATTACGGCTAGCAGACCTCTCGTAATGTGCGTCTATGGTGTGGGCATTATCGAGAGTGTTGTTAAACCGAAAACACATTTCGAGACTTTGGCATACTTAAAAGGACTTGGATTTTTAGTAAACAACCACGTAACCGTAGCAGCCGATATTTTCCAATGTGAAAACTTCTATGAGGAATTGGCTAAGCAGCGCGAATCTCTCCCCTATGATATCGATGGCATTGTCATAAAAGTTAATAGTCTGCAAATGCAACAGCGCTTGGGCACCGTTTTGCGCTCCCCCCGTTGGGCAATAGCGAGAAAGTTTCCTGCTCAAGAGGAAATGACGCGATTACTTGCCGTTGAGTATCAAGTGGGTCGAACTGGGGTCATTACACCTGTAGGCAAACTGGAACCAGTGTTTGTAGGGGGAGTAACTGTGAGAAATGCTACCCTCCATAACCTCGATGAGATAACTCGTTTAAACCTTTATGAGAATGATACTGTTATTGTTCGACGAGCCGGAGATGTCATCCCAAAAATAGTTCGTGTTGTGAGAGAATATCGACGCTTAAATGCCAAGGTGATCAAATTTCCGGAGCATTGTCCAGTTTGCGACTCTGCGCTTGAGCAGTTGCCTGACGAGGCCGCAGTGCGTTGCGGTGGAGGCATGAATTGTCCTGCTCAAGTCAAACAAGCGATCAATCATTTTGTGTCGAGAAAGGCAATGAATATTGAGGGTCTTGGGGTTAAACTCGTTGAGCAACTTGTAGATCTAGGTCATGTTCGGTCGTTTTCTGATCTCTACCTTTTGGACTTGGATATCTTTTGTTCTCTTGAGAGAGTGGCGGAGAAATCTTCTCGCAATTTACTTCAATCAATCCATGCTAGTAAGCAGACAAATCTCACGAAGTTTATATATGCGCTTGGTATAAGAGAAGTAGGTGAGGGTTGCGCTCAAATGTTGGCGAGTCGATTTCAATCGCTAGATGCGCTAATAGCGGAACCGATTGAGAAACTAATTGAAATTGAAGGTGTTGGCCCAGTTGTCGCTAGACACATTGTTGATTTTTTTGCGGAACCGAAAAACATGATCATCATTGATGAATTGCGATCGATAGGTTTGAAATTTCATGATTTAACAAACGAGAGAAATTTGGACCGGCCTCTTGAAGGTCAAACTTGGGTGCTTACAGGAAGTCTTGGTTTAATGAGCAGGGAGCGTCTCAAAGTCACTCTTCAAACTCTGGGAGCGAGGGTGTCATCTACCGTTTCTGCTAAAACTACTCAATTAATTGTGGGATCTAAGCCTGGCTCCAAGTTGGACAAGGCTGAATTGTTGCAGGTGCCCATAATGACCGAGAAGGAACTTGCAGATTTTTTAATATCTCATGATCTGCATTCGCAGGGGACGGCTGAGCGTTAGCTCATCGGACCTGCAACAGAGTTAGCCGAGCCGAACGTATACATGATGTGAAACATTATGAAATCTTAGTGTGCCACTTTATATTTTTCAGTTGATACAGGCGTGCTTGAGCATAACAGAAGACTAAAATGCAATTTTCTTTTAAATACTATCTTTGCGCGATTGGCACCACGAATTTAGCCGTAGGCCTTCATACAGTGCTTTATCCTTGGATAATTATCGGAGTATTAGAGGGATCTTCAAGTCAATTGGGTTTTGCACAAATGACTTTATTGATCCCAAACTTACTGTTCATTTTGCCGGCTGGCGTGATTTCAGATCGATTGCATCAGGGTTCTTGGCTCGCATTCCTGTATCTATCATATCTTTTCCCACTAGGATTACTGCTTTTTGCTGAACTGCATAATGAAATTAATACCATGTTGATGATTGGCTTTGGGTTTGCCTTTGGTACTATCACTGCGCTTGCTCAGCCTGCGAGAGAAAGCCTTCTAGGTCACGCTCAAACGGAAGCTATGCACCAGCTGGTAGCTAAGACTTTGGTCGTGCGATTCATAGCT
>NZJL01000095.1 GCA_002692165.1 Porticoccaceae bacterium | reverse complement strand
GGACGTATGCGGTATTAGCGTGCGTTTCCACACGTTATCCCCCACTACTAGGCAGATTCCCAAGCTTTACTCACCCGTTCGCCGCTCTACTCACACCGAAGTGCTTTCTCGCTCGACTTGCATGTGTTAGGCCTGCCGCCAGCGTTCAATCTGAGCCATGATCAAACTCTTCAGTTCAATCTTTTACCTCCCCAAAAACAGATGGAGGAGGGAATGATTACGCAATAACCTTGCTTTACCATTCAAATCTCGGCATCACAAAACTGAACTACCAAATTCAAAATGAATTAATGAGTCACTTGTTTGCGATTGACTAATACCTCAATTTCGCTATCAAGTGCCCACACGCATTGCTTGATTAAATTGTTAAAGAGCTCCCCGGTAAAAAACGAGGGTGGCTAAGTGTATCGGTAGCTAAATTTTTGTCAATAGTAAAAGCGAAAATATTCGTTCGATCGGTCGACATATTCTCTTGATCTGAATAATAAGTTGTCTGTTTAATTCCATCCACTCGGCTAAGTCTATTGTCATGTGGACGAACGTGCAGGCATGTTAGGCTCGCAACCCGCCATGTGCCTTTTTCACGCGAAGTAAAGCAAGTGATATCGTTTTTTGCCCAGACGGACTAAGAAGTATTTCGCAAAAAATGCTTTTTCTGAGGAAAAGACCGAGCCAGCTCGCAAATTATCTTCTGCGTTTTTCGCCTCTCCATTGACAAACACAGCTCCTCGGTTAAGCGCATCTTTCACTTCTCTGCCAGACTGAGCTAGTCCACAATCAACCAAAGATTGTGTCAAAGGTTTTGCGGTAGTATCGAGAGGCGATGAAGGCATGCCATCTCGCAAAAGTTGGCCAAAATCATCCTCTTTTAAAGCAGAAATTTTGCCCGTAAAAAGCAGTTCTGTTATCTGCTCCGCTGAAGCTAGGCCATCTTTCCCATGCACTAGTCTTGTTAGCTCACGAGCCAAAAATCTCTGCCCTTCAGGTCTCTCCAATGAATCTGAATCACGCTCTTCTATGGACTTAATTTCGTCAAGAGATATGAAAGTGAAGATTCTTAGGAATTTATATACATCATTGTCTGCAGTATTCAACCAAAATT
This sequence comes from Porticoccaceae bacterium, assembly GCA_002692165.1. Lineage (GTDB taxonomy): Bacteria > Pseudomonadota > Gammaproteobacteria > Pseudomonadales > Porticoccaceae > TMED48. Next base: position 16,999 of record NZJL01000095.1, on the reverse strand, counting down.
GATAGAAGGCAAAAGGAGACGTTTTTTCCGCGTCCAACCAAACTGCTCCAGATTCTGTCTTACCGAATTTTTTTCCGTCGCTCTTAGTAATTAGGGGCACTGTTAATCCAAAACAATCTGCTTTGTGCTGTCTTCGACAAAGGTCAATCCCGGAAACAATATTTCCCCATTGATCACTTCCACCAATCTGGACAGTGCAACGATAGCGGCGAAAAAGCTCCGAAAAATCGTAGGATTGCAGCAGAGAATATGAGAATTCAGTGAAGGAGATGCCACTACCTTCGCGATAAATTCTTTGTTTGACCGACTCTTTAGAAATCATGTTGTTCACCGAGAAATACTTCCCGATATCTCGCAGAAACTCGAGAGCGCCAAGACTTTTAACCCATTCCAAATTGTTTAAAATGATCCCTGTGTTTTCCACTCCCTCGACATCGACAAATCTACTAATTTGATTCTTGATTTTTTCCCCCCACTCAAGAACCTGGTTCTCAGTTAATAACCGTCGCTCGCGGGCCTTGAAACTCGGATCTCCAATCATCCCTGTAGCACCCCCTATTAGGGCTATGGGTTTATGTCCAGCCATTTGAAAACGCTTTAAAACCAGTAACGGAACGAGGTGCCCGATGTGGAGGCTTTCTGCCGTCGGATCAAAGCCACAATAAGCTACAACGCAATCGTCTAGGTGCCTCTCGAGCGAATCATCTGCTGATGTCTGAGCAACCAACCCGCGAGCACGCAATTGTTTGATAAATGCTTTGTCTGTTTGATCCATTTCTTCGAAATATTTTTAAAATTGAAAGCAGCCAGAACACATGATAGCTTAATGCACACAAGTTATTGTAGCCTTTAAGAGCATTTCACAAATTTATTCGCAGCCGACCATCGCTGTGTTAAGTATAAAAAATCGCTGTGACTTGTTTGGCACGAATTCTGCTTTGGCAAAGTTTTAGATGCATAATAAATAGCTGACTTGACGGAAATTCGGCATACCGGTGAAAAAATATTCTATGGATGGCTTTGATGTCCCATCTGAGGACATGGATTTAGAAAAAAGGTTTCGATCCCCTTTGCTGCTTTTTGCGGAAGAGCTTATTTCGACCATACAGTCTTGGCCTTTAAAAATAGTGTTTGGTTTTGCAGCAGCTTTTTGCTTGATACTAATTCTTATAGGGCATCTTATTGCTGTTGAGGACAACCAGCATGCGAGACGTCAAGTGGTTGAGCAGCTTGAAATCCATTTCGATAAAGTGAGGGATTCAAACGGGGTGATAGCCTCCAACTCTGATGGCGCAGCTAATTTGAAAAAAATGCTGGTCTGGCGATCTGAAAAAGTTAAAAATGGGGACAATTTATCAGCGCTTTTCGAACGTGCGGGCGTCCCTACTTCACAAATTTACGATCTTACAGCGTCCCCTGGGGGCGACCTTCTGAATAATTTGTCTCCCGGCGAGCAGTTCCATATGGGTTTGGGCTCAAATGAAACTTTGATTGAACTTCAATACGTCAAATCTCCCCTGCTCCGTTATGTATTTGAAAACGACGCTGGATATTTCCAAGTAGAAAAACGCACACACACTGCGGATGTGCTCTATGGCTATCGCAATGGGATTATTAAAGACTCTCTTTATAACTCTGCCAAGCGAGCACAGTTGCCGGACAATATCATTATGGAGATGGCTAATCTGTTCGGTTGGGATATTGATTTCGTTTTTGATATTAGAGCAGGGGATAAATTTTCAGTATTGTTCGAAGACCGCTTTTTACATGGAGAAAGATTAAACGCGGGAGATATTATTGCCGCCTCGTTCACCAATCGCGGAAATACTTATCGAGCAGTTCGATACGAGCATCGAGACGGATCGACCCAATATTACTCACCGGAGGGTTTAAGCATGCGAAAGACTTTCTTGCGCACCCCTCTGGATATCTTCCGAATTACTTCGGGTTTTAATCTAAGAAGAAAGCACCCAATACATAAAAAGATCAAAGCTCATCGAGGTGTCGATTACGCAGCGCCCAGAGGAACCCCGGTCTACGCCGCTGGCAAAGGAAAAGTTGTTGAATCATCTTTTAGCAAACCAAACGGTAACTTTGTGTTTATTCAGCATGGACAAACTTACATGACGAAATACTTGCATTTAGATCAGAGAAAAGTGGAAGTCGGTCAATCGATTTCTCAAGGAAAAGTAATCGGTACTGTAGGCTCTACGGGATATTCTACTGGTCCTCACCTTCACTATGAGTTCCTTGTAAATGGAGTTCACCAAAACCCAAGGACCGTTGAACTTCCGAAGGCGAATCCAATAGATGACAGCGAGAGAGAGCGATTTGATAAGATAAGTAAAGCGCTTCTCGTTCGCTTAGAGATCCGAGGGCAAGCGTCCCAAAATGAAGACTAGTTGTACGTATTGCTTTGCAGAAAACTGAGTTAATATGAATCAAAAACAACTTTATATCGGTTTAATGTCAGGCACCAGTGTTGACAGCATAGACGCGGCTGCAATGCAGCTTGAAAATGGAGTAGGGCATATACTCGGAACCTACTCCCTTCCAATTCCGAATGTAGTTAGAAATAGTGTTTTTTCACTGAGCGAGCAGAATGAGCTTCCTTTTGAGTTATTGTGCGAGACTGATGCTCAATTGGGCGAGCTGTTTTCTCAAGCTGCCATAGAGCTCATGTCCTCCTGCTCCATTAAACCACGGCAAATAACCGCAATTGGAAGTCATGGGCAAACGATTCGCCATGCCCCTCCGGGGCAGCATCAAATCCCATATTCGAAACAAATCGGTGACCCTAACATTATAGCCGCGCGAACTGGATGTATCGTCGTAGCTGATTTCAGACGCGCCGATATTGCCCACGGTGGTCAAGGTGCCCCATTAGTACCAGCTTTCCATCAAGAAATTTTTCGCCATCCCCGTCGACACAGAGCAATTGTGAACATTGGTGGAATTGCAAATATCACCTCGCTGCCCACTGACCGAAGTTGTATTGGATTCGACACTGGCCCCGGAAACACGTTGATTGACGGTTGGTGTAAAAAGCACATCGGAGCTGATTTTGACGAAAAAGGTTCGTGGGGGGCCTCAGGCGTGGTAAATAAGCGTTTACTGCAGCAACTCAAAAGCCATCCTTTTTTTGCGTTGCCGTCACCGAAGAGCACCGGGCGTGAAACGTTTAATTTGACTTGGTTGGATTCTCAACTGAATCAACACAACACCACATCCAAGTTATCTAAACCGATCACGTCAGAGGATGTGCAAGCATCTTTAAGCGCTCTTACTGCAGAAACGATAGCCGATAGTATTAATAATCTTGAAATCCGAGTTGATGAGGTTTTTGTATGCGGAGGGGGAGTAAAAAACTCATTAGTAATGTCGATATTGCAAGAAAAATTGGGAGGAGTAGCGCTTGGAACAACCGAAGATTTGGGTATCAATCCCCAATGGGTGGAGTGCGCAGCCTTCGCTTGGCTGGCGATGAGGCGGATCGAGCATCTGCCGGGAAACATTCCCGCGGTGACGGGCGCTTCAGGATATGTTGTGCTTGGGGGCGTTTATAGCTCCTAGATAGAGAAAGACAACCCGCAGCCGCAAGTGGTTTGCGCGTTCGGATTCTTGATCAAAAATCTTGAGCCCATGAGACTTTGCTCATAATCGAGAGTCGATCCTTCCAGATACTGATAGCTGAGCGAATCTACCAAAACTGTGATGCCCTGGGAACATATTAAGGTGTCATCCTCTTGAGAGCTTTCTTCAAACGAAAAGCCGTATTGGAAACCTGAACAACCACCTCCAGTAACGTAAACCCGCAGTTTGAGATTGGGATTAGCCTCCTCGACCTGAAGGTTTTTGACCTTAGATACAGCATCAGGGGTGATCGCAACCACATCAGGCGTGAAAAAATTAACTTCGTCCATATATGCACCAAAGTAAGACCGTAAAAATTTTAAAACAAATGCACCAGATTTGAATTTTTAAGCGTCGGTTGCCTGCGATTCTGCAGGAAAAGTACTCACGTTAGTGTGGGCTTGTTCTAAAAAAAAGCTGCCTATCACCTCTGCTCCTTTATCTACTTCAATCAAACTGTAATGGATGTTGCCTTCCACAACAGCTTTTGACGCAAGCTTTATCAAATTTCCCGCAAAAATATCCCCTTTAACTTTTCCATTTATTACCACATCACTTACCCTAATTTCGCCCTCTAACAATCCCCCATGAAGTATCCTGACTCGCGACTTTTGGTCCTCCGAATGCACATTGCCAATAACGGTACCCTCAATTTCTAGGCAACCTAAAAAATTCAATTCTCCCTCGACACGAGTCCCCTTCGCAATCAATGTGGTCGCGGGATGATCTGAAACATCACCTTTTTTACCAAACATACCTATACCTCATATTTCCAGTCAAAATCTTGCGTTATTAATTCGTCGGTCTCCCAAGTATACTTCAAACTGATTCTAACACTATACGGTTCGAAGTTATCAGGCAGTTGCAAGATCCCTTGTTGAATTGAAAAGTACTTAAATTCAATCTTTAAAGGCATAGCGTCAATCTGCTCGTTTACCTCGGAGAGATCTAATATTGAGTTATTACCATCGACCTTCCCGTGTATCTCCATATATGCGTGGACGCTCAACAATCTAGTTTTTGAACTCTTCTGCCTCGCTACCCATCGATATCTCACCCGCGTCGGATCAATCAGATGAAGATTAAAATCACTGACGGATAACCCACTGGGAGTATCGTTATCTTGAAGCAGGTCATTATAGAGCCTCAGGTCTTCGTCACGCGCATGAATTTGTCGCTGCATGATTACCATTTGTTGGCGAGTATTTTCGAGCGCCGCTTGATCAACTTCAGAACTTAGAAGTACATTTCTCAGTTGTTCTTCGCGCAGCAAAAGCTCACTCTCTACATCACCAATTTTCTTCTCCAACTCTAGTTTTTCAACCAAGAGTTGAGCAGACTTTTGACCGTCCCAATATCGACCGACAAAAAAAGCAACAATTACCCCAGACAAGGCTAGACTAATCCAACGAAGCCGTCGGCCTGGCCGATAAGTGATAACTACTGGCCTATCCTCTATCATCAAGGAACCAACGCTGCAGCAGAAAGACCATCAGTTTCTGAAAATGAGAACATAATATTCATGCATTGGATCGCTTGACCAGAAGCGCCCTTGGTTAAATTATCTTCCACCACTAAAACGATGATTCTGGCATTATTGCCTGGCTGACAAACCGAAATTTGGCAGATATTTGTGCCGCGTACATTTCGTGTCGACGGATGCAGTCCAGCCGGCAATACTTGGACGAATGGTTCAAATCGATAAAAGTCTTCAAAGAGCCCTTGAACGTTTTCACGACTATCCTTTAAATTGCCATACAGCGTCGAATGAATGCCCCTGTTTATGGGCAAAAGATGCGGAACAAAAGTGATGTTCACCTCGTTTCCTGCCATTTCGGACAAAATTTGCTCAATCTCGGGCTGATGACGGTGCCCACTTACACCGTACGCTTTGAAGCTATCATTAACCTCTGCGAACAGTTTATCGGTGCTAAGTGTCTTTCCCGCTCCGCTCACTCCTGAAGCTACATTCGCAATGATGTCAGATAACTCCAGACAACCATTTTCCAGCAGCGGCAGCAGACCGAGTTCTACGGTGGTAGGATAGCATCCGGGACATGCGATTAAGTCCGCCAAAGCGATCTTTTCTCGATTGAACTCGGGGAGACCATATACAGCTCGGGCGACGCAATTGGGGGCACCATGAGTCATTCCATACCACTTCTCCCACATTGAAACATCTCGAATCCGAAAATCTGCCGATAAATCGATGACTTTCACGCCCACTTCAAGAAGCGAAGGGACCATCGTTTGTGCTACACCATGAGGCGTGCAAAAGAACACCACGTCACAATCCGCGAGAACCTCCGGTGAAGGTTCGCTATATTCCAGGTCGATAACGCTCTGAAACTCGGGATAAACGCGACCAACTGACAAGCCTTTGTTTTTTCTGGACGTTAATAACAAAGAATCCACATTGGGATGAGTCACCAGCAGACGTAACAGCTCCAAACCTGTGTACCCGGTGGCACCAACAATTCCCACATTCACAATAAATATGCCCCTTTTTAATATCAAGATGGACCAAGGCTGCTTATAATACCCCAATAAAAAGTAATTCGGACTTAATATGTTGTTTTCTATAATGCTTCGCAATCTAAAGATTCAATCTTCTAATTGAGATTATCAATGCACGAATGGCTCAAATCTCTTCATCTAATTTCTATGGTAGCTTGGTTCGCTGCGCTATTCTACCTGCCAAGGCTGTTTGTCTATCACTCTTTGGCGGACGATGAAATCAGTGTCGAACGTTTCAAGACAATGGAGTATAAATTATACAAACAGATCGCAAATCCTTCGATGTATTCCACTATTATTTTTGGAACAACAATGATCTTTTTGGCACCACAATTTTACATGGCTCAATACTGGTTGCATGCCAAAATTGGCATCATAGTCCTGCTTATCTGCTACCATCACGCATGCTATTATCATTTAAAACGATTTGCTGAGGATGCTAATACACAGTCTGACCGATATTTTCGAATCTTTAATGAAATTCCAGTTTTATTTTTGACAATAATCGTGATTCTGGCGGTTATTAAACCATTCTGAAAGTTAATTCATAATTCAACCTAATGTCCAGCTGTTTATGAGACAGCTGTGTGACCGCACCTCTGCATTGGATCCACCAACTTGCCAATGGTTGCGGAATGACTAATTTTTGGTGTGAGTGCGTATTGATTACACTTTACATTACAATAATGTATCGAACTGAAGCGGCGACTTTTGGGCAGGGCCAAACAATGAATAAGACGCGCGATTTGTCAGAAGTACTTTTTGAAAAAGCGAAACGGTGTATACCGGGAGGGGTAAATTCTCCGGTTCGCGCTTTTCGTGCAGTAGGCGGCCATCCAATATTCTTTCACAGAGCCAAAGGAGCACACATCTTCGATGTAAGTAACAAACTCTATATCGATTATGTTTTGTCTTGGGGTGCCATGTTACTTGGACACAGTCATGAAGAAGTGAATGCGGCAATTGTTGCCCAACTGGGCAACGTGACATCTTTGGGGGCCCCAACAAAATTAGAAATCGATTTGGCCGAGAAGATTTGTAACTTGATCCCCGGAGTCGAAAGTATCAGGATGGTAAATTCAGGCACCGAAGCTACGATGAGCGCTATTCGATTGGCCAGAGGCTACACTGGCCGAGATAAGATTATAAAATTCGAGGGGTGCTACCATGGGCACGCAGACTCCCTGCTTGTAAAAGCCGGCTCCGGCGCCCTCACATTTGGGGTTCCCAGCTCTCCTGGCATACCCGCTAGCCTTGCTGAAAATACGATCACGCTCTCCTACAATGATATTGAAGAGGTAAACGAGGTGATGCGCAGGATAGGTGAGCAAATCGCCTGTATAATCGTGGAGCCAGTAGCTGGCAACATGAACTGTGTTCCACCCATATCTGGTTTCCTTGAAGCTCTAAGGGAGTGCTGTACAGCTAATGGCACCATTCTAATCATGGACGAGGTAATGACCGGTTTCAGGGTCGGTCCGCAAGGTGCGACTGGCCATTATGGGGTTACAGGTGATCTGATATGCTTGGGGAAAGTCATCGGAGGAGGCATGCCCGTCGGTGCATTCGGAGGAAAGCGCGAAATAATGAATCTGCTGTCACCGGAGGGGCCTGTCTATCAAGCCGGCACTCTGGCAGGTAACCCAATATCAATGGCATCAGGCTTAGCCACTCTAAAAGCGATATCTGCCCCAAATTTTTTTGATCCCATTATCGAGCGCACCAATCATCTGGTAGAGGGACTTATCGAGCGCGCTCACAATGCTGGAATACCTCTTACAGGCAACCAAGCCGGAACCATGTGGGGAATATTCTTTACCGAGGAAAACCAAGTCTACCGTTATGACCAAGTAGTCTCCTGCGATACGTCAAGATTTTCAAACTTCTTCCATGGAATGCTTGAGCAGGGCATTTATCTTGCGCCAGCCTCTTTTGAAGCTGGTTTCATGTCCGCGGCTCATTCTGAACAAGATATAGAAAATACTCTCGATGCAGCTACCACAGTGTTCAAAAATATATAGTCATCAAGTGTGCTACCAATTAATGCCGAGAATAGTGAATTTGAGTATGATGATGGGCTAAAATCAATTACCGCCTAACAAAGCCCTCGGAGGCGATATGTCATTTACACGGAGTCGGGCGCCATACCCACTTACAAGGATGCGACGAAACCGCTTCAAAAAATTTTCTCGTCGACTCATGACTGAAAATGAGTTAACCATAAATGATCTAATCCTTCCGATGTTTGTGGTTGAAGGCGATCAGCAGTTGCAAAACATTAAGTCTATGCCTGACGTGTACAGATTCTCCATCGACTTACTGATCCATGAGGCGAAGGAGGTAGCTGCACTTGGAATACCAGCCATCGCCTTATTTCCCTTGGTGCCGCAAAGATCTAAGTCAAAATCGGCAGAAGAGGCATATAACAAGAATGGGTTGGTACAGCGCGCTATTTCAAGGATCAAAGATGCCATTCCAGAGCTAGGCGTAATTACAGATGTTGCTCTTGACCCATATACGACCCATGGCCAAGACGGAATCTTGGACGAGAAGACAAAACATGTGCTTAATGATGAGACAAACGATATATTGGTGAAACAAGCATTGTCGCATACTCGTGCCGGAGCAGACATCATAGCACCCTCCGACATGATGGATGGTCGGATCAGAGCTATTCGTGAAGCGTTGGAAAGTGAGGGTTATCGTGACACCCAAATTTTAGCTTACTCGGCCAAATATGCATCTGCCTATTATGGTCCTTTTAGGGATGCTGTCGGATCTACAGCAAATCTCCAAGGAGGGGATAAAACTTCATATCAGATGAATATTGCAAATAGCGACGAGGCTTTAAATGAATGTGCTCTCGATTTAGCTGAGGGAGCAGATATGATTATGATAAAACCGGGAATGCCCTACCTTGATGTAATTCGACGGGTCAAAGATGAGTTGAAGGTGCCAACTTTTGCCTATCAAGTCAGTGGTGAGTATGCTATGCATTGCGCCGCATTTAGTAATAATTGGCTCAATAGGGATGCTGTCATCATGGAATCCCTGGTAGCTTTTAAACGGGCAGGTGCCGACGGCATTCTGTCCTATTTCGCCAAAAACGCAGCTGAGCTTTTGGCATAAATTATCCGTGCGCTGCACTGTACTTAACCCGGAAAATCTTTGTTTCTGCAAGGCCATGTGGTTGTTTAAATGAATCTAAACGTTAAGTAAGCGTGGTAGTGCCGATATAAGTAAAAAGGAGGGGACCAGTCCTATGGCAAGCTCCACTGATTCAGACGGCTGCGTTCTGCTAGTTGTAAACCATCTCTCCTCTTTGAAAGGTTCGATCTTAATAGTTGCGGACGAACACTGGTCAGAATTAGATTGGTACTCGGTAAGAAGTATGACCAAGTGCAGCCTCAACTTGATAAGTAATAGGTGGGAGGTGCACACGAATGCAAAGGCTGCCGGTCTGGACAGCCTTTTCAGTGATTTCAATTTCTCGCAATACTCATCGAAACAATTTGACTCCGTCGTTTACCGCGTATCCAAGGAGCGCGCGACGACCCATCATGTTATCAATCAAGCTGCCCGGGTTCTGAAATTTAAGGCCAGCCTCTATCTTAGCGGAAAAAAAAACGAGGGCATCAAAAATTACGTCAAACAATCTTCTAACTTGCTCGGACACCGTGTACAAGCAAAAAAAACTGGCTCTGATTATTTTGCCTCAATAAAAAACAACAGTACTATAATCAGACCTTTACCCGATAATAACTATGCTAGGTTGAGAGCGCTGCAATCGTTGAGTGAAGGAAAATATCTCAGCAAACCGGGCATCTTCGGATGGGACAAGATAGACCGTGGGAGCGCCTTTTTGATCGATAACCTGGCCGACTCAATCAGAAACCTTAGCATCAGTTCGACAGCGGTCTTGGATCTCGGTTGTGGCTATGGATATATTGCATGTGAAGCGAGCAATCATAACTTTAAATATATACTGGCCACAGATAATAATGCCGCGGCAATTGCTGCGTGCCAAGAAAATTTTGAACGCCTGCTTAAAGTAAATTACGACGTTATTGCCTCAGATGCAGGAAACACAATAAATAGGGTTTTCGATCTGATTTTGTGTAATCCACCCTTTCATCAAGGTTTTTCCGTAAGGCCAATCTTTATTTCGAAATTTCTGCATAGCACAAGTAATTTGTTGACCAAGTCGGGCAAAGCAATTTTTGTGGTTAATAAATTTATTCCTATAGAGAAAATTGCTCTCAATTATTTCAGTAATGTTAGCGTAATTAAGTCTAATGACACCTTCAAGCTAGTTCAACTTAATTGATATAAAGAAAACCGCGTATCAATTCAGGAAAACTTTTGTAAATAGGATCGTACTCTGATCTAGAGAGCGATATAATGCTTAATAGAGGGCCTCTATGCCAGAGTCCGAGATTGCACCTGAAACATGGGCAAAGAAGCATGTCTGAAGCACAAAAATAGTGTGCCCTTTTTAGTCAAAGACCCATCCCGAATCTAGCAAATGCTCTTCGTAATGGCTGGGATATCTCCATCAGCAGAAGTGCACCGTTTCTTCCTACCTCCAAGGGATAACAATCGGTTGCGAATAATTTTGGAAGAAATTTGGTAAAATCAAGAACCCTTTGTTGGTCGAACCTACGAGAATCGATATAATTTTCTAAAACGACCATGCTCGAGTGATCCGTTCCATTGTCTGACGCTTCGCTTATACATGAAGACAAACATTCGGCGTCACGGAGGGCAAGGTTAAAACCTTGACCAGCAATGGGATGGAGGCTATGAGCCGCATTGCCTAGCAGCACAATTCTGCGCCTTGTTTGCTCCTCAGCTTCGGAAGTTGCCAAGCCATAACTTCTTCTGACCCCAACTGTTCTGAAAAGTCCTGCCCTGAAACCAAATTGGGCTTGTAGCCGAGCGAGAAAAGATGCGTCATCAGCTCGCATGATAGCATTCGCCTCATCATTCGACTGAATCCATACTAAAGAGGCGCGGTCCTTGCCTTGAAAGGGAGACATTGGAAGCAACGCTATAGATCCGTCGTTAATAAAACGTTCAAAAGCTGCACCTCTATGCTGCTTTCCCAAAGTTAAGTTTGCAACGATCGCGCTTTGGTGATGATCTATTAGCCGCGAATGAATTCCAACCTTTTTAGCAGTTGCTGAGCCAGCTCCATCTGCAATAATCAATAACTGAGTGGAAATGGTGCTTCCTGCATCCTCTAACGTGAGTTCCAACGATGTCTCATGTAGCTCAACTCTAGCAATCCTTGATGAAAATCGGCTAGAGATGTTCGATTGGGCTAACTTTCGAGCCAAAATGGCATGCAATCGATGGTTTTCAGCCACGTAACCAAGAGCTTCGACGTTAACATCCGATGAATTAATTCTGGTGACTCCAAAATAGCCTAGATTACTCACATGGATACTATCAATCTCAGCTAATTCTTGTTTCAAAAGGTTCCACACATCGATGTCTTTAAGAATCAGTCCACTCTTATAGGACAAAGCAGTAGTCCGCGAATCAAAAGTACTTTCGCCGTTTCTCCATTTATATGCTTTCGGCTTCGACTCTAGAAGAAGCACGCGCATATTTACACATCGTTTGGCAAGCATTAGAGCGAAGGAAATGCCCACCATCCCTCCTCCAACAATAACGCAATCATAGCTTGGGTTTTTCACTGATTATCTCGCTCTAGACCGACAGGAACAGAAATAGCACTATCCCGTCATCAACCTCTCAATTTCAACCCGAGTCTTTGGCACATCCGCTGTAAGCTGTTCGCATCCGGTTTTCGTTATAAGAAGGTTATCCTCAATACGGACCGCCAAACCACGCCATTTCTCCTCGACGTCCATATTTGAGGCCGAAACATAGATGCCCGGCTCAACGGTGAGCACCATACCGCTCTCGTATTCCCGCCACGTCTTATCAATCGTATAATCACCGACATCATGCACATCCATCCCTAGCCAATGACCATAGTTATGCATATAGAACTTGCGGTGGGCCCCAGTCTCAATAAGCTCTTCAAGTTCTCCATCCAGAATGCCCAAATCTAGCAAGCCTTGGGTAATGGTCTGTATTATTACTTTATCAGCTTTATCATATGATATTCCCGGAGCCAACAATTCTATAGCAAGCGTTTGCGCGCTAAACACTATGTCATAAATCGCAGCTTGAGCAGCAGTAAATCGACCATTAACTGGAAAAGTACGCGTTATGTCTCCGGCATAATTACGATATTCACACCCGGCATCAATTAAAACTAAATCTCCATCCAACAGCTTATCTTGATTATCTATATAATGAAGAATGCACCCATTCTTTCCTCCGCCCACGATAGTACTGTAGGCTGAGCAGCTTGCCCCGAGCATCATAAATTCATGTTCAATCTCTGCCTGTAATTGATATTCGTACATGCCTGACTTACAAGAAGACATAGCGCGCCGATGAGCTGAGGCTGATATTGCTCCTGCACGGCGCATAAGCTTTATTTCGCTGCTACTCTTAATCAATCGCATTTCGTTAACAAAGTGATCCAAATCAACAAACTCACCCGGAGGACAGGAGCCTCTCCCACGTTGATTGCGGATACCCTTGACCCATTGCATCAACCTCTTGTCAAAATCATCATATTTTCCAAGTCCATAGTAGACCTTGTCTTTGCCCTCCAACATGCCAGGCAATATGTCGTCGAGATCAGAGATAGGGAAAGCATCGTCAGCTGCATATTCTTCCCTAGCACCATCAGGGCCGTTGAGAANGCCGTCCCAGGTTTCTCNAACAACATCCTTNTCGCGACAGAACAAAATGAACTCACCTTGAGCACGATTTGGGATAAGCACCATTANGGAATCCGCCTCTGGAAAACCGCTAAGATAAGTGAGCGTAGTATCCTGCTTATAACGATGGTAGGTGTCTCTCGAGCGAATTTTTTCTGGAGCTGACGTGACTACGGCAATGCTATTAGGCCCCATCATGGTCATCAGATCACTTCGCCTCCCAGCATATTCTTTTTTGGTGATCAAGTTTATCTCCCTCTAATCGATCTCGACTCTTTAATGTAAACGTTTTGTTGTGGAATTCAAATCAGCATAAATCAGCTGCACAGCGACGCGAATGTACTCAATTAACTCTACGTAATCGCGTTCACCATTCTCATCAAATTCAAGCGAAATTTTTGCTATAGAAGAAAGGTCCTCAAGTGCCTCACTAGCATCATCTGTAAGGCGAAAATCCTTCCTCAAACCTTCAGCAAAACCGGAGACATAGTTGCCACACCACTCCCCAAGCGCATTCAATCGCTCCGATAATGGGATGCCCTCTTCTGGCAAGATCGGGATAAAAATAAAATCCGGATCCTCAATGTTTTTGAGTACAGAAAGTATGAACCTCGTAAATTGATCCTCATGTTCGGAGGTCCAATCTTGTGACAACGCCAACCATTTTTTCGAAACTTCTTGAAGCCGATCAATACTTAAAGGATCGCAAGTAACTCTTCCAGAAACAAAACCATGAAATGCAGATGGGCTCACCTGCGCTCCCAATTCATAAACAAAACTTTGGAGTTCAGAAAAATTCACTCGCATAGACCTCTGGTGAGATTATAATTATCCTATCATTGAAAACACATCAAATCACCAAACATTATTGCCACCAAATAATTGACCAAAACCGTATCAATGCCTATAGTTGATGGGTCAAATAAATACTCCACCTTACAGGTAGGATTTTGCTTGAATGAGTGAAATAGATAAATTTGAAGAAAAGCTTGACCGCTTGATAGATTTGTGTCAGCAACTTAAGACCGAAAATCAAATACTTCGCGAACGCGAAGCCGGGCTAGTTGGAGAGCGCGGGAAACTACTAGAAAAAAATGAACTAGCTAGACAAAAAATTCAAACGATGATCAGCAGACTCAAAAGCCTGAGTGCAGAGCAGTGAAAGATAATAACGTATCAATAAAGATTCGAATTCTAGAGAAAGATTATCAAGTTAACTGTATGCCAGAAGAACAGGACGCACTGCAAGCATCAGCGGCTTTGTTGAGTAACAAGATGGAAGAAATTCGAAGCGTTTCGAATATCATTGGCATCGAACGGATTGCCGTTATGGCTGCCCTAAATTTAACACATGACTTGTTGCGATCCGAAGACGCTGCTAAACGCGATGCGGCTGCCTCAAAGCTTCTGCAGGCAGCTGACGACAAATTAGATTCCGTTCTATTCGAACTCGACTCCAGATGACNATNCAGCCAATCGGTTTNACNGAGTGCGNGGAGAAGTCTTTCCCCGCTGAATATGTTATGATCNGNTTTCCTGGNGTGTTTGCCAGCCGAGAAGTCCCTGAGCCGATATTAATCCTTTGGCTTCTTTTTAGACAAAGCTGTTGAGCGATTCCATGCGGTGGAAAGCCTGATGCGATGCAAAAGTCGCCACCTTGAACTCTTCGGTTCAAGGCCACGTCGGCAGCGGCACTCTGGGACATTTTGCCATACTTAATACTCGAAAATGAATCCTCATGCTGACAGACATACCATGCGTAATCGAAGACGCGCGATGTCATCGAGACAACAAAATGATGCATCGCAAAGTATCCTGAAAAAAATCAGGGAGCAAAATATTTTAGACAATGCCAAGCGAGTAGCTATCTATTTTGCTACTGACGGTGAAATCAATCCGCTGAAGATGCCTCGGTGTTTTTATCACAGCAATAGGAACTGGTATTTGCCGCGGCTAAACCAAAGCGGAAAAAAAATGATGGATTTTGCGCTGTTTACCGCAGATACCAAAATGGCAGTCAACAAATTTGGCATACTTGAGCCCAGCTTTGAGTACTCTGAAGGTGAGCCCGCTAACAAAATGGATATTATCTTTCTACCGCTAGTTGGCTTTGACAGAAATGGTAACCGGTTGGGAATGGGGGGTGGCTACTACGATTCAACACTAGCATTTGCAAATCAAGGTGGGCTGCCTCACACCATGCTTGTGGGTCTCGCGCATCATTTTCAAGAAAAGCCTCAGCTGAGCCCCCGAATTTGGGATGTAAAACTTGACATGATCATCACAGATCAAGAGATAATATGCGTAAAACCAAAATAATCTGCACCATAGGCCCGGCTACAGAATCTTTTGAAATGCTCGAGCATCTTGCCGGGGCCGGCATGAATATCGCTCGCCTAAACATGTCCCACGGGGATCACAAATCTCATGCACTTGTAATTAAATATATAAGGACCCTTAACAAACGACTCAAGTACCCAATCGCCATAATGTTGGACACACAAGGCCCGGAGATTCGCACGGGTGACCGCGCTGAAGATTTGCAGCTTAGCTCAGGTGATATTATCTCAATTGTGGCCAGAGGAACCAAAGATGTAGAATCATCTTCGATTCAAGTCAATTATGAAGATTTGATCAATGATTTGGACGTCAGTGACTTTATAACCGTCGACAATGGACTTATTAACCTCCAAGTTCTTAGTAAAGAAAACCTTATTATGCGCTGTAAAGTAATTGATGGAGGCGTGTTAAAAAGCAAACGGCATGTCAACCTGCCGGGAGTTAGGGTAAATTTACCGGCCATCACGGATAAGGATCGTCGCGATATTGAGTTTGCCAAATCCCAAGAGGTAGATTTTATCGCTTTATCATTTGTTAGACAGGCGTCTGACATTGATGATCTTAAAATATTACTTGGGTCTAAAGCTGAGAAGATCAAGGTAATTGCCAAACTAGAAGATCAAGAAGCTATTACAAACATGATTGAAATAACAGCGGCAGCAGACGGCATTATGGTCGCTCGGGGTGATCTGGGTGTAGAAATTAGGCTGGAAGTGCTGCCACGTATTCAACGAAGAATTATTCGAACCTGCGCAGAGATGGGCAAGCGAGTCATAGTTGCAACTCACATGCTAGAGTCAATGATTGCGAACGCTATGCCGACAAGAGCTGAAGTGACTGACGTTGCTAATGCAGTGTACGAAGAAGCCGATGCCATTATGCTCTCCGGCGAAACTGCAGTTGGGCGATACCCAATTAAGTGTGTTGAAATTCTTGATCGGATAGCCCGATCAACAGAAAGCAGTCGGGGTTTGAGGTTTACTGATAATCTTAGGTTAGAAAATGATAAACAACACATAGCACAAGCGGCGGTTAATTTAGCCGAATCAATCTCTGCCAAAGCCATTATAGTCCCCACTCGTCGCGGACGCATGGCCAGCTGGGTAACCAATTGCCATCCCCAAAAGTCAATCATATGCGCTTTCACTAACGACAGTCGAACGCGCCGCCAACTCGTTCTGAACCGCAACGTGCTAAGCTACCGAATAAAATTTAGCTCAGACCCAGAAAAAACACTTTGCAGTGCAGCGAAAATTATGGTTAAGCGAGGACAATTTTCGTTCCAAGATCGAGTGGTAGTTATCTCTGATGCCCTTGCCGGCTCTGGTGTAGAAGCCATCCAAATTCGTCAGATAAGCGACTTATTGCCGCCGAACTCAAGTCCTCCTTAAGAATAATTGATAAGAACGATTCTGCGTTTCATTGACATACCGATAACCCAACGAGTCAAGAAATTCCATAATAGATGCGTCCTCCCGCGCTTTTGCTTGAAAGGCTACTAGCACACGACCAAATGCTGAGCCATGATTGCGGTAATGAAACATGGTAATATTCCAGCGATCTCCCAAAACATTCAAAAAGTTGAGTAAGGCACCAGGACGTTCGGGAAAGTCAAAACGAAAAACTTGCTCTTCTTCAATCTCTTGAGAGCGTCCACCGACCATGTGTCTGATGTGCAACTTGGCCATCTCATTATCTGTCAG
>NZJL01000094.1 GCA_002692165.1 Porticoccaceae bacterium | reverse complement strand
TCGTATCATTGAGTGGCGGGATCAGGCGCGAGTCTAACTCGGCCGCCCCCGCGGCCGCCCCCGCGATCGATCCGCAAGTCGCTCCGTTACAATCTGTGTCCAAGCCCCCTTCAACCGACCTGCAAATTGATTGATGGAAGTCCATTTGGCCGAAAATCATGGCGCCGATAACGACAAGCGCATTATTAACTGTATGAACCCCATTAAGCTCACCATAGTGTTCTTCAACCCAGTCCATGTAGCTATGGAAGTCATCACGCTCTGATGCTGCTGAGAGCCCTTCGCGACATGCCTCGGCTAGCTTACAATTTTTTGGGATTTCCGAAAGACCAATGCTTACAAGCTCAATTGGATCGTTAACCACAAAGGCCGCAGCTATGACAGCCGCAAACAACATCTCACCATAGATGCCATTGGCCCTGTGAGTCCAGCACGCGTCCCTAAAAGCAAATTCCGAAGCCAGCTCCGGATTGCCAGCGCAAGCATAGCCCCATCCATCTGCTCGGATCTGTGCTCCGATCCATTCACGATAGGGGTTTCTATTGCTACTGGTATAATCCGACGTCACCCAATTTGACTTGGTNNTTCTNGGAACCGCGTTGTTATAATTCANGATAGCCTGCGACTCTGCGGTNCAGATCACGTTNTATGGTANGCTTGAATTCCAGAAGNGAGCGACNTCACGCCAGCCAAAATCCGGCCCGATTTTTTCAAGTATNCCCAGTGCAATNAGGGTGTAGTGGATATCGTCATCCGGCTCCATGTAGGNGATGTTCTCCCGCTGTGACTGCGGGCAGAAAACCATAAATTTATCACCAACATCAGCACCACTAAAATAGTAGTCTAGGGGCCANTGGTTGCGATTCTCCAGATAGGTCCTGATTGCCTTTCGACCCCGCATCCCGAGTTGNCCCATGATGCCCATATGCTCTACCGGCTTCCCNAGNGCGCAGCCAGCGGCGCGCCCCATCCACGCCCCGTGAAACTTATCGAGGAGATCTGCTTCATCTATATCCCCCAACTGCCTTGGACCATCCGGTCGCTCCCTGCGGATAGTTTCCAAATCATTTGGCTGCGCGTAGCAAAAATTGGGATCCCTCGGCAACTGCTCCAGTTTCTTGTATAGTTCGTCGACGGCCTCAAAGTTCATGGCATCTGCTTCTTTATCTAGATTGGCTACCTGCTCTCTGAGAGCTTCGGGCACCTTGAATCCTTCATAGTCACGCTGGACCACCTCCATTCGAAGCAGCTCGAGTGGTGTTTCCCATCCAGTAAATATCATGTCGTTTTTCCTTGAAAAAAAATCCTTAGTAAATACAATTTAATTTTTATAAAGNGCCCTCTTACTACTTCAACTTTATTTTTTGAAATTGCGGTGGCCGTTTTTGAACATAAGATGCTATGCCCTCCTTAAAATCTTGACGGGCAACGCTCTCAGCCATCCATGCATTTGACTCACGCATGGCATCACCCAGCTCTTGGTTAAGGTGTCGGTAGACCTGCTTTTTCATCATCATGATTGACATGGGAGCTGATGTTTTGGCGATTGCTCGCAAATAATTTTGGGCGTCGAGGACGNNCTGNCCGGCCTCACANAGNCGNTTTGCATAGCCCATGCGNAATGCCTCNTCNGCATCNANTTTTCGNGANCTCCAGAANAGNTCTANGGCATTGGATGGCCCNATCAGGCGNGGNANCATCCAGCTNGTCCCATGCTCNGCGATCAAACCNCGNGGCCCAAACGAAGTGACAAAGCGCGCTTGNNTGTCCACNAACCGCATNTCACAAAANGTGGCATAGCTNAAGCCAAGTCCAGCACANGCTCCAT
This sequence comes from Porticoccaceae bacterium, assembly GCA_002692165.1. Taxonomy (GTDB): domain Bacteria; phylum Pseudomonadota; class Gammaproteobacteria; order Pseudomonadales; family Porticoccaceae; genus TMED48. Next base: position 8,578 of record NZJL01000094.1, on the reverse strand, counting down.
TTATTGCAGCGATAAGTGGCTTACGCAAACCNAANAANTAGGTNGGCGACGAACTNAAGTTAGGNTCTTTCTCCGGATTACCNGGTTGTGCCNCGAGANGTTGATGGGANTTTTTTTGNAGGNTGCCAGCTTTNCTCATNTCACTGAGCGCACCCATATCGACNCCTGAGCANAACCCTCGNCCGGCNCCTGTGATGACNGTNCCTACTATNTCCATGGTCTTCTCNGAAACATCCAACGCATGGCGAATCTCNGCCTGTGTCAGGTCGGTAAGTGCATTGAGCGTCTTGGGNCGATTTATCGTGATNGTGGCTACCGAGCCATNGANTNCATAAAGAATTTCTTCGTACNCTGCNCTTTCTNCGATATCAGTCANAATNACACCCCCTGGTTGGCAAATTTGTATTGCAAGTCACGACTGTAGTCTCCGGTAAGAATTGTCTCCAACTGTCTGGGCAATCTCTAGCCCCAGATCATGTGCGTCGAGCAAGGCTTTCTTTATGGACCTTTGCGTCACAGCCATGGGCATATTATGGGCAATAGGCCTCGCTTCCGCCGCCGCAGATATGACATCTAGTTCCTTGTGATTTTTCGGTGAAAGGGAAAGCTGGCCAAGATGGATAGGCAAACCAACCTTGGCGAAAAAAATCGCTGCTCTGCGTGCGTCCGCTGATTGCTCCATCGCAAGTTGCGCCATGGTGCCTATAGCTACCATCTCGCCATGAAGATATTGATCGTGCACGGCGTTTACTTCTGTAAAGGAGAGTGCGAGAGCGTGCGCCAAGGCAAGCCCACCGCTTTCGAAACCCACCCCACTCATTAGAGTGTTAGCTTCAACCACTCTCTCGACGGCGTCATTATTAATATTTTCAGTTACAGCCGCTGTGGCTCTCTCTCCAAATTCNTATAAGGTATGAGCACACGCCTCACCAATTGCACAGGCAGTTACCGTTGGTCTGGTACCAAGGCTCGTGATAGCATGCGGATTGTTTTGACAAACCCTCGCCTCATACCAAGTCGCCATTGCATCGCCTATCCCAGCGACGAGAAATCGTTCATCAGCTTGAGCAATGACGTCTGTATCAACAACCACAAGTGACGGATTGACAGGATAGAACTCTACGGAGTCCGCAACGCCCTGTTGTGTGTACAACACAGACAACGCCGAACAAGGCGCATCATTTGATGCCAGGGTTGGCAAGATTACAACTGGCACATCTAATCTGTGAGCAATTGCTTTTCCTGTGTCAGTCAACTTCCCACCGCCAGCCGCAATTAAGCAACCAACTCGCCGCGGTCGAAAGTATTCGACATGTGTCTCAATTTCAAGTCGCGAACACTCTCCGTTAAATTTGGAGCTTACACCTCCGATACCCGCATGCTTTAAGCTGTCGAGAACAATGGCTCCCTGCGAAGCAAGGCCTCGTTCAGAGGCCAGAAGCCCGGCAGATTTAACGTTGAGTAGCGATAGATAACTACCGATATGGTTGATGACCCCAGGCCCTTGAATATAACGCTGAGGGGAAACCAATACCTTAGGAATAGGTTGGTTGAGTTGAACGAATACATCTTGTGGTAAATAAGGTTCCATCTAATTACATCACTATGCGCAGTTGATTTAGATTAATTCCAACGTCAATAGCAAAACTGCAGCTACCCAAATGCTCACCCGATGGATATAGTATCTATTGCCTCTCAACCATAAAAAAGGCCTCGACAGTTGTCTGACGCTAGCATAACAAGACTACAAGCCATAGATAAATTATGCGGCCCAGGGCAACCCTATGAATTGAAATTCACCCAAATTAGGGGTAAGAACCAGCGCATCTTTGCCAAGGCACCCAATAATCTCAAAGACCTATATGCCGGAACAAGAAGTGATCTCGACTACCTGGTCTTCGAAGGCGAACGCTTTACCTTCGAAAATGTTTATCAACTCGCAAGCTCGCTAGCCGCGGCACTGATTGACCGATATGGCATCAAGGCCGGCGATCGAGTAGCAATCGCGATGCGAAACTACCCAGAATGGATAGTAGCTTTTTTTGCAACAACATCCATTGGCGCGTTAGCAGTTTCGCTCAACGCCCAATGGGGCGCTAGCGATCTGTCTTTTGCGTTGAGAGACTGTAATCCATCATTGGTTATAGCAGACCAAGAGCGAGTAGATCTAATTGCAGGGATCGAAACCATACCGCCTGGTTTGAGCATAATTCGTGTTCGAGCAAAAGACACCACCGCTTCAATCAAAACCGATTGCTGGAACGATGTTTTGGCGGCCCATGAAGTGGCGAAGATGCCAAACTCGATAATACACGCAGATGATGACGCTACGATAATTTATACTTCGGGCACTACGGGGTATCCCAAAGGCGTTGTGTCAACGCATCGAGGCATTATCCATGCATTATTCTCTTGGGAACTCGACAACGAAATCAGATCCTTCACAAAGAGGTACGAGCACCCCGACCCGGGACATCAAGAGTGTTTTCTGCTTACCGTGCCTCTTTTTCATGTCTCGGGGTCCCACGTCGCCATGCTTGCGAGCTTGCGACCTCAGCGCAAGCTGGTATGCATGTACAAATGGGATGTCCAAAAAGCATTGGCACTGATCGAACAGGAACGCGTGACCGTGCTTACTGCAGCACCTGCCATTACGAACGACGTCATCTATGCTGATGACTCNTCCAAATTTGATCTTTCTAGCCTATTGGTTCTTGGCGGCGGAGGTGCTCATAGACCCCCCCAACAGGTACTGGGAATCTCAAGATTTAAGAAATCTATTGCACCCGGTACAGGTTGGGGAATGACCGAGACCAATGCCATAGGTGCCGGTATTTTGGGCGACGATTATGTTAATCGACCAACTAGCTGCGGACAATGCTCTGCCGTACTTGAAATGCGGGTCATTGACGAAACTGGGAACAAGCTTTATCCCGGACAGGCAGGTGAATTGCAGGTAAGAGGCACCTCCATGTTTCGTGGTTATTGGCATCGCCCGGAGTCCGACAAAGCGTCCTTTGATGGCGACTGGTTTCGGACCGGCGACAAGGCAATCATCGATTGTGAAGGATTCGTTCACATTGTCGATCGCATCAAGGACCTCATAATTCGCGGCGGTGAAAATATCGCATGCAGCTCCGTCGAGGCGGCCCTAAATCAGCATCCACTCGTCAAAGAAGCCTGCGCATATGGGATCCCGAATGAGAGGCTTGGAGANGAGGTTGGCGCAACCTTATGTGTCGCGAGTACCGTACCGTCTAAAAAGCTGAAAGAATTTTTAACTGATAAGTTGGCTCGATTCGAAATACCAAGCTATTTCATCCAACAAAAGCAACCGCTTCCTCGCGGAGCCTCAGGAAAAATAGTAAAGCGACTTGTAAAAGCTAATGCAATTAAAAACCTTAGCCAAGCCTAATCGTTACTGATAACCGATTTTCAGGCGCTAAGGAAGAACTCGGACCTCTGAAAGTCTGACTTCATCCGCCCATTCCCTTATTCGCATCTCTCGCCGCTCTGTAACCAAAGGCTCCTCATCACGTCCTGAGGGCAGGACCTTGCCTTCAGGATAGTCCGCGCCTAGTGCACTTCTACTCACCGAGACGCTCCAGCTATCAAGCTGCTGACGCAAGCGCTGTGCAACTTCAGGATAGAGATCTATAAGATTATTTTCCTCACCAGGATCGCCAATGATGTTATAAAGTTCGAAAGGTCCCGTGACAAGCTTGCCATCAACTAATAAAACATTTTGCAGGAGTTTCCAGTCATTATCTAACCACGCGCGCCCGTCATTTGCCCTGAATCCAAGTGGTTTATCTCTTTGGACAGGTTCTTTTTCAAACACTTCCGCGATTGAGATTCCGTCGTGAACACTGTTAATGGACGTTGGAGACAATCCCGCAATTTCTATCATCGTAGGGAAAATATCCACAGTGCCAGAAGGAAAGTTTGAGACTCGGGGTATTATTCCCTCAGGCCATTCGATGATAGTGGGTACTCGCAAACCCCCTTCGTAGAAATCTTTTTTAAAGCCCCGAAGGTGACCACCACTATCAGGATCCACTCCTCTATAACACCCAAAAAGTTCTCTGGCCTCAAGACTGGTTAGATCATGGTCAATCTCATCGCTACAGTTCGACGGATACTCGAGGGAGTCTCGAATCAACAGCCCATCTTCACCTTCCTTAAACGTGACTCGGGTGTCTATGTCTGGTGTTCCTCCATTGTCACTGGTAAACCAAACAAGAGTATTTTCGGCGATTCCAAGATCTCTGAGCCCCTTCCTCAGGTTTCCGATCGAACGATCCATGGCAACAATCTCGCCAAGCATATTAGCGGAAGTGCGGTCGACCTTACCAAGAAATGGCTCTATATCTGCGTCAGAAGCTTCCCATGGCCCATGCGGTGCAGAGTACCAGATCACTACAAAAATAGGTTTCTGTACCGCCACTTGCTGGGATATATACTTTAGCGCCTCTTCTACAAGGACTTCAGAACCATCACCCTCAAAGCGTTCAATAACACCGTTTCGGCTGAGTTCATGCTCTCCGCTGTTCAAGTCGAATATATCAAACCCATTGGTATTGCTAAGCCAATAATCAAAACCCAGTTTTCCGGGGCCATGCGGGTCATCAGCTGATAGCGGGTGCTCCGAGGCACTAAACCTGGTTTTGTTGAGATGCCACTTGCCAAAATGAGCTGTAGCATAACCGGCATCTTTAAAGGCACTGGACAACATCTTTTCTTGCTTGTTGATGTATTGTCCTACTCGGAAGGCTCCAGTTCGGTCATTGGACCGGCCTGTTAAAACTGTCGCCCTGGTCGGCGTGCAACTTGGTGCGCCCGCATAAAACCGATCCATGCGCAGTCCATTTCGCGCCATAGCATCAAGGTTCGGAGTCTTCATGATTGGGTAACCATAATATCCCGTTTGCGCCCAACCCATATCGTCAGCCATTAGCAAAATAACATTTGGCGCCGTCTTTTTATTCGTTTGACACCCTGCCGTAAGCAGCAGTGAGCATAAAAGCGCAATCCTCATAACAGAACAGTTTTTTGGATAATTAGTCTTTGGTTCAAAGTAACAACCCATTCAAGCAACCCTCTTTAAATACGCTGGGACAGGAAAACGCCCGATAAATAGTGAAAAAATTCGACGTTACGAGATCGGATCTGTTTCTGCGGAATCACCATTGACCCCCGTTTTGGAGTTCCGCCTTGTAAGGAACAGAGCTGGATGCACCTGCCCGCTGCACACAGATCGATGCGGCCTCACAAGCGTTCTTTAGGCAACGCTCGATGGTAGCACCGCAGGCAAGCGCTGCAAGAAAGTAGCCTATAAAGGTATCACCTGCACCTGTCGTATCAACAGCTGCCACTGGGACCGCCTCGACGCATACGGTCTGGTCACAATCCTTATATATAGCGCCTTCAGAACCAAGCGTCAATATCACCTTACTCTTTGGGTGGCGCTGCCCCAAGGTTTGCAATACCTCTAACACCTTTTCCTCTGAGGTAAGCGCGACGGCCTCAGTTTGGTTTAGAATCAGGTAATCGACATTATGCAGAGGGTATTCAAGCACATCGGGTGACATGGGCGCCGGATTAAACACCACAGTAAGGCCTTTTCCGGCTGCTTGATTGATGATTTCAGGGAGGTCGTTGATTTCGTTTTGAAGCAGCACTATGTCACCAGGGTCCGCGCTATCAAATACGGAGTGGATCATCTCCGGGGCATTGCATTGATTTGCCCCGCCGTGGAGCAAGATACAATTTTCTCCCGTGGAGTCAACTTGGATTATTGCATGGCCACTGGGTTGGTCTACCTCAAACACAAATGAAACGTCCACTCCGTCATCAATCAAAACATCTCTCAGCATTACTCCATCAGCACCAATACTACCGGCATGGCTTACGGTAGCTCCTGCCCTAGCGAGCGCAATCGACTGATTCAACCCCTTTCCACCGACAAATTGCTGATACCCTCGACTTGCGATTGTCTCCCCTGGTTTAACGAAATGTTCCACGTTGTAAACGTGATCGACATTCAGGGAACCGAAGTTAATAACGCGCACNGGTATCTAATCCTTTTTTATACTGAAAGTTTGTCAATTGTCCGGTTCACTGGCAACCTCTCCTTCAAGGCAGCTCATCCGCAGTGCCCGACGATCGACCTTCTCAGACCCCCCTCGCGGCAGACTTTTATCCGAAAACCAGACTTTCTCTGGTATCTTGAAAGCCGCTAAATGCGTACTTAAAAAGTCTTTAATACTCGCGCCAGAAACCTTTGCGTTCGGACGGAGGTAGACGCAAGCGCCAACGGTCTCGCCCAACCTAATGTCGGGAATGGAGAATACTGCAGCCTCTGCGATGTCAGAGTGAAGATGAAGGGCTGCATGAACCTCGGAGCAAGAGATATTCTCTCCCCCGCGAATCACCATGTCCTTCTTTCGATCTACCATAAAAATAATTTCTTGGTCGTCGACGCGAACCAGGTCTCCGGTATAAAGCCAACCATTTCGCAGGACTTTCGCAGTTTCATCGGGTTGATTAAGGTAACAGCGCATATTGGTCACACTCTTGATCACGAGTTCGCCAACCTCACCCAAAGGAACATCTCTGTTTTGGTCATCAACCACTCTCATCTGCTGAAGAGGGGGCTGGAGACGCCCTGAAGAGTCCGGATTCTTGATATACTCCGGACCCCGAGCACTTATACCGAGTCCTCCAGTCTCAGTCATCCCCCAACCATTTCCCGGCAACGCATGAGGGATACGCTTCGCCAAAAGATCAACTTGGGCTGGTGGTCGTTTGGAGCCGCCCGAGTCCACCCGTCTGAGATATTCAAGCGGACTGCCCATCTCAGCAGCCGCCTCGATCAATTCCGGGGTCATCGTGGGCACGCCTGAAAAATGAGAAACCTTTTCCTTGTCCACGAGTTCCACCGCTCGATGGGCATCCCACTTATGCATTATGACTAACTTCAGCCCTGCCCAGAGGCACATTAAAAAGCCCGCAACTGAGCCAGAAATATGAAAAAAAGGAGTAGTTACTATCTTACAGCCCTGATAGGCATTGCCATCGCTGTCAATATTAGCCCCCGGAACCTCGTCGCCAGTGACTTCATAAACACGGGCCATAAAAAACCAAGACTGCAGTGCGCAAGTTATTCCGCGGTGGGTTAGCACAACGCCCTTGGGGTGGCCGGAGGATCCAGAGGTATACATGACTGCGAAATCATCATCTGGTTCGATATCCACCGAGGGCGAAAGACTTTCCGGCCCCGCATCCATATGCCCCCAGAACGCAGGAATTTTTTCTGTACGCGGCCCTCTAACCGTGGCAAATTCGACACCAAGTTTGCCTGCGAAAGGCTTCAAAAGCTCCGCTCTTGCGGCATCCACAAACGCCAATTTTGCATCGCAGTCCCCAAACGCATGCTCAAGTTCACGGCTGGTCCACCAGCTATTCAAGAAAACTGTGACCGCCCCAACGGAGGCGAGCGCCATGAAGAGCATTGGATACTCGGGTAGGTTGCGCATTAGTAACGCAACCCGGTCTCCCGGCTTTACTCCATACACCTCGACAAGCACATGAGCAAGTCGATGGGTTCGCCGATAAACATCGGCAAAGGTGTAGCGCTCGTCCTCATAGACAACGAAATCTGCGTCACCGTATGCGATACATAGATCAAGGACGTCGCGCAGGTTTTTGGGGCCATTTTTGAATACCTTGAACGGCATACCCCTGATAACCTCATCGGTCAACAGATATTTTTCTTCACTGGTCGAGATTTCCTGAATGGCCGCATTTATTGCTGCCATCGACAAAGGCGCCCTGTCAGCCACGATCCTTACTTAGTCCACATCTGAGTCGTTTGTTCGGCTTGTCGCTGCTGGTCGATGCTGCGCCGTGCCTCCAACTCACTCAATATTTCGGCATGTCGCTGCCTGTCGATGCTATAGAACAACATTATTACAGTGCCCAATAGGTAAATGCCCAAATATACCGGGCCATTCATGATGAGAAGCCCATCGAGTGCCTCCGAGGGCAGCGCTCCAATGTCCGCCTCCTCTGGAAAATTGATATACTCGAGGCCAAAACCAGCGATCAAACCACCAAACCCGTGAGTGGCCTTGTTGGCAAAGCTCCGTATTGAGAAGACAATACCTTCAGACCTTCGCCCTGATTTAAGTTCATGTTCGTCAGAAATATCGACCAGTTGTGAGTCAATGATGATCATTGCGACGGGGAAGACCAAATAGGCTAGAAAAATAGGCCCAAAGAATGCTAAAAGAAAGAATGGCGAATCATTAGGCGGGAACAAATCAAACATTTTCAGAAAATGAGGCATTGCCGCCATCACGCCGGTATAAGCCGTTACGACAACAAAGATCGTCTGCTTCTCGAACCTCGCTGACAAAAACGCCAATAACGGTATGGCAAAAAATACCCCGGGCAGCTTTGCTGCAGCGCCCCAGAACATATTCTCAGACGTCATCTCAAATACGTATATCATCGCGTAATTTGCTACCACACCGATAATGCCGAGTCCCACATAAATGGTGAGCATGCTAAGACA
>NZJL01000093.1 GCA_002692165.1 Porticoccaceae bacterium | reverse complement strand
TATGCCATCGAGTCTCACGCAATGAATAGATGGCTAGGTTGCGTGAAAAAATTCTCAAAAAGGAATATTGACATTTCTATGGAGCTCGCTCAATGCGGGGCAATAATAAAGGGATATGGGCCAACCAGGGAACGAACTCTTATGCAAGTCCAAAAAATTCTAGATTTATGCGAATCATCCTCTATTAATGAACAACAAATTTCTGAACTCCGACGCTCTTGTGCTGAAGACGATAATAATACGAAGTTTCACCAAACGATCGAGGCCATTCGGCTTCAAACCTCCACTCCGGTATAGGACAAACTATGAACGCGACTCCCGCAATAAACACCTTAAAAAGCAATAATGATTCAGCTCGTTGGCCAAAGATGAACTGGGAGGATCCATTCTTGCTTGATGACCAATTAACCGAAGAAGAACGCATGGCTCGGGATATGGCTGAGCAGTATGCAAAAGATAAGTTACTTCCCCGTGTTACTGAAGCCTTTCGAGAGGAGAAAACAGACGCATCCATTTTTCGTGAAATGGGAGAGCTTGGTCTTTTAGGCTCCATGATTGATGGATACGGATGTGCGGGGCTCAGTTATGTCGGATATGGGCTGGTTGCTAGAGCAATAGAGATGGTGGATTCTGGATACCGTTCGATGATGTCCGTGCAATCTAGCCTGGTGATGTACCCTATTTTCTCTTTCGGTTCAGACTTACAGAGACAGAAATATCTCCCTCAACTATCTGCTGGGAAATTGATTGGGTGTTTCGGTTTAACTGAGCCTGATCATGGCTCTGATCCTGGTGGTATGACCACGGTAGCCCGCGAGACGGAAGGAGGTTACCTTCTAAGCGGAGTGAAGACCTGGATTTCTAACGCGCCGTTTGCGGATATTTTTGTCGTATGGGCAAAAGTGCCAAGTCAAAACAATGCTGTAAGGGGATTCATCTTGGAGCGAGGAATGAATGGCCTATCGACTCCGAAGATATCCGGCAAACTTAGCCTTCGGGCCTCTACGACCGGTCAGATTGTGATGGATGAAGTTTTTGTGAAGAACGAAGCCATACTACCAAACGTTGTTGGTCTTAAGGGACCGATGAGTTGCCTAAGTAGCGCACGCTATGGGATTGCTTGGGGGTCACTGGGAGCTGCGGAAACATGTTGGAGGGCGGCAAGGGACTATACAATGGCTCGACAGCAATTCGGTAGACCTTTGGCGGCGAACCAATTGATACAAAAGAAATTAGCAGATGGACAAACTGANATATTTNTNGGCCTNCAAGCCTGTATTCAGGCNGGACGNTTGAAAGAGAAGGGACAACTTTCGCCTGAGACAGTTTCTATGATTAAGCGTAATTCTTGCGGGAAGGCTCTGACGATTGCCCGTGAAGCCAGAGATATGCTCGGAGGTAATGGGATAGCGGAAGATTATCCCGTTATGCGTCATATGGTCAATCTTGAAACCGTGAACACTTATGAGGGNACTCATGATATNCATGCTTTGATNTTNGGCAGGGCAATCACCGGAATNTCGGCNTTTTAANGNNAAAGTTGNTTTAAAGTGTTNAGCANGTGGTCTGCNGTTCTGTAGGCCAGNGCNTANACTGAAAATGTGGGATTNACTGCNCCNGATGTTGGNAACAATCCTGGGCCCGCNACNAAAACGTTGTNAGTGCTNTGTACTCGGCCNTATTCATCAGTTACGGANNGGNTCGGATCGTNCCCCATAACTGTACCNCCCATGATATGAATGGCTTTNCGNGGGGTNTTCCANACTTCGGTNGCNCCNCCTGCGCGGAAGATCTCTTTGCCNTCCTNCAANGNATGNTCCATNAATTTGTCTTGCTCTGGGCCAGAATCATGAATAGTACTGGCCAATGGTATGCCAAACTTATCCTTATGTGAGCTCAGAGTAATTTGGTTTTCGAAGGACGAGCTGTCCTCTGCGATGCATAACATATTTCCGACGTGCCGAGACGCTTTCTCCAAAAATGCTTTCATCTTTCTACCAAACATATCAGGTCGGGTGATTGCATAACCTGCGTAATCATTGACCTTTAGAGCGTTTGCGATTAGCCATTGATAAGACCCAAAGGCGCCATTAACAAAATCTTTTTTTTCATATGCATCTTGAGATATCAACTGTCCGCCCGTTGGCCCAAAATGAGGGTCTGTTTCATCTTTAAAGAGGCCGAACACGGAAATGCCGGGATGGGTGGTAAGGTATTTACCTAGATTGCCAGATTCGTTTCCTAATTTGATTCCATCTGACCATTCAGAATTTAAGAGAATCCTGGCTGTCTGGACGGTATAGGCCGCAAGGACTATCGTTTTTGTGTTTAATTTGTGGGGCTCTCCGGTATTATCATAATATTCGATGGCATTGATTTCTTTTTTCGCTCGTTCTCCGGCAATAATCCGACTTACCTGGGATCCATACCTTATATCGACTCCAAGGCGTTTTGCTTCGGCCAAGTGAATTACTAGCGGATTCTTGAGTGCGCCGATGGGACAACCGGCATCACACCAACCATCGAAAGAGCAAGGAGGTTTGCCATTAAAAACCTGACTATTAATTGCCATTGGAATCGGAGCGGTTTTTTTTCCAAGTTTTTCAAAACCTGCCGCGATGACTTCGCCCTGTTTGAAAATAGGAAGCGGGGGCATTGGATAAGGTTCGCCCGGAGGTCGCCAAACTTCCGACTTTGCATCTCCACTCAATCCCAAATCCGCTTGAACTTCATCATAGTAAGGCCGGAGGTCGTCATAGTTTATTGGCCAATCTAAGCCCCTCCCGTATCTGGAGCGAACATTAAAGTCATTCTCATGCAATCGGGGCCAAACTCCATAGTGATGCAATGCGGATCCTCCTGATCCAAATCCCGCATTAAAACCGTGATTGACCGTGTGATTTCCAGCTTCTTCAACATGTGATCCGGACCACTTGAGTTTGCGTGCCCAAATTTGTGAGCTTACAAGATCAGATAGGCTTCGCTCCGGTCCAGCCTCAAGTAACACCACCGACTGGCCCGCGGCAGCCATTTTTGCAGCTATGGCACTTCCGGCTGCACCAGAACCGACCACTACCACATCCACATTCTTGCGAGTGTTACTTAAAATCGGCATCTTACCAGCTCTCAGTTGGAACGATATGAGCCATATAAGGTATGCCGAGGCTTTCCGTGCCATTGGGAGTGCCGTAAGTCACGTCACAAGCGTCGTTTTTAATCACAAAGAAAAAAAAATCTGAGGGTGGCCCCGACCAGTCTGCTATGCCTCCCGCAGCCATCGCAGTGACCCAGTTTTCGGCCTCTTCTTCGGAGAGCGAAACTGGGCTTTTTTTGTATAGTCTCAAGCAAAGTGACAACGCGCTATTTAGACCGGCTTTGTAAAATCCTTCAAATTGGGATGTTTCAATCCCTAGATATTTAATTAGCAATAGCGTGTTATTTTGTTGCAACTGCTTGTCGATAAAATGAACTACCCCGCCTTCCAAAGCGCCCGGTACAATTGCGTCTCCGAGGGCCCCGAGGGTTTCAGCTTGCTCAGTGCTGAAAACTGTCAATGGCAATTTTGCCGCTTGAGCCTCTTCGGGGCTTAAAACCACTGCAGAGCCCGCTAAGACGCATGACAGTCCAACAGCGCAGCCTCTCACAAACTCGCGCCTGCTCAGCGCACCGTCCATAATATCTTGGAGGCTGGATATCTTGGAATTCTCCACAGCCTTCACAGGAGGTATTAAAACTCTCTTTTTACTGATAGGGAGTAATATGTCGGCGGGCGATAAGATACCTCATTGCAACCACAGAAAATTGCTAAATCGAAGCCTTGAATCCCAGCTCGCTCATCGGTCAGGTTTTTTATGGAAAGTTTACCCGAAAGTTTCTCATCAGCTGACAGCCATGTCAGCGATGCGTTGACCATCACGTAACTATCAAACTTATCCGCGTCATAATTTCTTAGGTTGTAGTAGTACTCATCGGAGTATGTGATATCTCCTTGTATAGCCATGTTGCCATTGAAAGCTGGCCAATTGTACCTAGCGAGAGCAGTCGCCTGAACCTCTGGGGTGTAGTTTGGCTTCACATCTAAGGGTGCTAGGGGCGAACCTACCCTTAGGGGAACTTGCTTGATCTCTGAATCCAAGACCGACAGCCCTAATATCAAATCCAGATTTTCATTGGGGCTAGATTGCATTTCCAATTCAGCGCCAATAGTTTCTGCATCACGATTTATAACACCCCCACCTACATCCACGAACAAAAATGCTTGGTAATCTTTGTAGTCATAGAAGTACACGGTACCATTGATGCGTGTGGTATCCCCCAGAGAAGCTTTAAAGCCTGCCTCATAGGAATACAAAATTTCTTTGTCATAAGGAAGGCCTTCATCTCCTCCGAAAGCGAGATAGCCGCCAAATAACGGCATATTATAACTGCCGGCTTTCACTCCTCGTTTTAAACCGGCATAAATCATTAGATCGTCGCTCTTCTGCCACTGCAGCTGCAAATTTCCAGCCCAAAAGTTTTCAGATGATTCATTTGTGTAGTAATACGGCGTTCCCGCACCAAACAAGTTCGGAATATAATTTCCTTGGTTAACGCTGAAAGAATCAAACGAGGGGAATAAACCGTTGCTATATGAATATTCTTTTTCTTCTTTCATAGCCCTTGCGCCGACAATGACAATGAACTCTTCGCTTAAGTCATACTCATACTGAGCGAAAACGCTGTAAGAATCAGTATCAAGATCCCCGGTGGCGCCAATATCGATTGCGGCTAGACCGCCCCCTAAACCTCCGGTGAAGGCGTCATCAATAATGCTGTTTGCAGGCGCCTTCAGACCGTTGTCCGACTCATTTTCTATCGATAAATAGTACAGGCCCGCAACCCATCTTGAGCGATCACCCTCGCCATTTAAACGAAATTCTTGCGTGAAAGTTGTGGCATCCACGGCTGCGTAGTTTGCAGTTTGGTTGATCGGCGCCGCATCAACGTCGATAAAAAGAAGCTTTTCAAACTCTTTCCGATCGGTTATGGAAGTAAACTCCACACCATTTGAAAGCGTGTAATAGAAACGAATTCCAAAGCCGGTCGACTCCGTGAAACCCTGGTCCTCGTGCGCAAAGTCACCCGAGAAAGTAAAGTCATCTCCGTCTGGGTCCAAGTAACCAAAAAAATCGCCGCCCGGCGTTGGCCTTCCAGGCAGTCCAATTCCGCCGCCAGGGATTAAAGGGTAGTTCCCGCCAAGAATGGTACCACCGCCGTCAGAGCCGTCTGCCGCTATTGAGAGTCGGGTCTCGTTGGCCGGAGTGTCAATGACGTTAATTAATTCTCCAAGCTCATCGAGCACCCCGATTGTTGATTTGGACTGATAGGGTCCTGTAGCTAATTCCGATTTGGCATAGTTCGCGCTAAATGCAACGCTCAAATTTTCGCTAGGCTCAAATGCTAGCGATATCCTGGCTGCTTTTGTATCGTCGTCACCCAAATCGGCCCCTGAAGTTGGTCCCGGAGGTCTCGCACCAAGCCCCACAGCAGAATCGGCCGGAAATAGATTTTTAAGATATCCGTCCTGCTTGCTGTATCTCACTGCAATACGTCCAGCCAGCTTTTCAGACAGCGGCCCCCCTGCAGCCCCTTCGAATACGGTACGAATGGCATCGGCATCAGAATCGTATTGGCCGAGTTCAAAACTGGCGTACCCACTAAATTCATCGAAGCTGGGCTTAACCGATTGATAGTGAACCAAGCCACCAGTGGCATTGCGGCCAAAGAGTGTTCCCTGTGGACCCTTGAGAATTTCGGCTCTTTCAATGTCAAACACGCTGAATGTTTGGCCCTGTGAAACTGCGATGTATCCGTCATCTAAGTATATTGCGGTAGGGGCCTCAATGATGTCATTGAAGTCATTTTGGGTTACTCCGCGAATCGTGAATTGCGTGTTTTGACCCGCGAGATTACCGCTGATGTGCACACCAGGAGTGAAGGCTGCAATGTCAAAGCTCTCGCTTACTCCCAGGGCTTCCATTTGAGCACCAGTAAATGCTGTGATAGCAATAGGCACATCTTGAATGTTTTGCTCTCTTTTTTGAGCTGTTACCACGACTTCTTCCAAAACATTCTGTGAGAAGCCAAGTGCGCTATACGACAGGGTCAGGACTAAGGATAATAGCTTGCTGGTGTTGAGTACATCATAAAATCTAATCATAGAACAATTCCTAAGTGTGAGTAGTTTTAAAGTATCAAATCGTAAACGGTTCCCTCAGTCCCTTTTTTTCTAGTATTGGTATCACGTTCTCAGCAAAGTACGGAAATTCTTCAGCGTAGTCAACAAAAGAAAGCGTTGTCCCCGCAACTCCCGCTGTACTGAGCTTTTCAAGGTCATCCGCGATTTTTTCCGGCGTGCCTACAAGCGGAAAGCCGCCGTGGCCAGCTGCAAATCTATCCCGAAACATCGCTAGCGCTTCAGGAGTGAAAGATTGCGCATGCAGTCCCTGTAGGGCCATTAAGTTATCAACTGCAGTCCAGTCTGCATTTTGGTTAGCATAATAATCAAGGAAGTCATAAGCCTCCTGTTCTGAGGGCCTGCAGATTACCGTGCTAAAGGTCAAAACTCCTACATCTCTGCCTACATGTTTCGAGGCTTCTGCGATCTCAGAAGCCGTGCTGGCCGCATGATCGAAATCAAAAACTGGCGTGAACAAAAAGCTGGCATTTCGCATCGCGAATTCTCGCCCTTCTTTTGAGGCCGCGGCATTGATGATAGGCACTTGTTTTTGTACGGGCTTTGGGTCTCCATAGACTCCAGTGCCTGTGAAGAATTCTCCGTTCCAGTCAAAAGCCTCGTCTGAAGTCCAGATTTTTGTGACATAGTCAAACCATTCTTGTGCTCGTTTGTAACGCTCTCCATGATCTGATGGCAAATCTAATCCAAATGCATCATATTCCGGTTTATTCCAACCTGCGACCACATTTAAACCTACTCTGCCTTTCCCCAGTTGGTCAATTGTGGCAAGTTGTTTGGCCGAGACTATGGGATGATTAAAAGCAGTGTGAATGGTCGCAAAGACGGTGATGTGTCTGGATGCGGCTAGCATACCGGCGGCCCAAGTTACTGTTTCTAGAACTCCACCGTGAAAATCTGTGTCGCCACCGTAGCCAATCCAACGTGCAATAGGGAGCATGAATTCGAGTCCCGATTCATCACACATTTTGACGAGTTTTAAGTTATTTTCCCAGTTATTCTCCCATCTTTCGGGGATCTTCGTGACCGCCATTCCACTCGAGCAGTTCGAGGAAAAAATGCCAAGTTTCAATCTATTTGTATTTTTCAATTTCTTTGTTACCTTAATTTGAAAATATTTCCGACTTAAAACGTTCCCCTCGGCGCGGACCCTGAGGTATTTTTAGTTTAACAGCCAAACAGTATCACAATGGTGAGTCGGACAAAGTTGTTTGCAGAGAGACAACCGATTGACAGCCTCAAGCCGAGTGGATATTCTTATTAGCCAAGACATCGGTAGCGGCGTGTTCTACAACTAAGATGATATATCAAGTCTACACGAGTTCCAAGGCAGTCGACCGAGCACAACACAGCTCGCTTTTTCTGCCGTCAGTAATGGCCACGGCTTGACGAACCGACGGAAACATGACTTCAACACCACTCCAACACCCTAGGGCATACACCAAGTAATGTTGTGGAGTTTTGAAAGTTTTTTTGAAGGTTTAGCGATAGATATAGGGCCATATCATGTCAAGAAAGACGAGATGATTGAGTTCGCGAGAAGGTTTGACCCTCAACCGTTTCACCTCGACGAAAACCTCGCGCGAGGGAGCGAGATTGGTGAGCTAATAGCCAGCGGATGGTACATTCTATCGGTCTTCATGCGAATGCAATGTGACGCATTTTTGAACGATTCAACGATAATCGTCTCACCAGGAGTTGATAGAGTAGAGTGGATAAAGCCCGTCAGGGCGAATGATGTGTTAAGCGGCAAGGTAGTGGTCACGGAAGCTCGGTTGTCAAAGAGTAAGCCCGGCATGGGAATAGTTATTTGCGATGCGGAGATTGGCAATCAATACAATACGATCGTCAGCACACTCTCCACCAAAGCCATGTTTAAAAGAGCGCCGAGCGCCTAGATAGTTGACTTAAAATGGCGGACCAACCTAAAGCATTGGACCACAATCTGTGGGGGGAGGTTTGACCTGTTGACTCATTGCGCTATATGTTGCAATAGTTCTTTAAGTTGGTAACGTTTGAAATTTGTACACTGGAGGAGTTAAATTAATGAGTAATCCAAACAGGCTTGTTTTTGTTGATTTTCCGACCGATGATATTGAGGCGTCGGCAAAATTTTATGAAGAGGTTTTTGGTTGGGAGGTAGAGCGTCGAATACCCGATTTGTTTTGCAGAATTGTGCCTGGTGGTTACTACAAAAACCCAGATGATTCAGACAGTGAAATACAGAATCTTCACATGGGCATTTTTAATGTCGAAAATGCAAGGCCTCATCCTGAAGAAAATGGCGCAGAACCCAGAGTTCTGAGTTCAGGTAGGACCACTAGAGCTTGGATTTTAGTAGGAGATGACGACAGCCAAGAGCGAATTTTAGAGGCCGCGGAGCGCTTGGGGGCAAAGATCCTCTGGAAGGACCATTACTGGCATGAGTTTAATGGACTCAATAGCTCGTTTATTGATCCATGGGGTAATCAAATTAACTTGTGGAGTAAGCCAGAGGGAGCAATTGAGGACTATGATACTCACAAAGTGATTGGCGAGCCCAAACTGCCGAGCCATTGGACTCAAGAGGGAGCGCCAGGTTGATAAAGAATTTAAGGGTAATGAAGG
>NZJL01000092.1 GCA_002692165.1 Porticoccaceae bacterium | reverse complement strand
GTTGGGTGATGAGATGGAAAGGTATGCGAAAATAGCGGNTTTTCAATCATTGAAATGCCGNGTGAATCTTNNTCTATAAAGAANAATGCATCTTCCCCGCTTTCCAACCTGGCTTGAAGGAAGAAAAAATNGGCNANATTAGCTGTAGTAACAAACCATTTTTCACCAGAAATTTNNTAACCACCTTTGCAACGTTCTGCCNTAGTTTCCACNACTTCATGAGACCCTGATTCAGNTTCAGTTATCGCATAACATTCTCGAAGATGCCCATCCATCANTGGTTGAAGGTAATTTTTNACTTGATANTCACTGTTNCCNCAGGCTTCGAACATCCATTCTTGGGCCTCAGGAAAGCACCAGCAAAGTGCNTTGGTNACTGTGCCAAGTTCTTCCCATGCTACCAATTGATCAACCATGCTCATGCCTAACCCNCCNAACGCTTTTGGNGCATCCATCCGAGAGAGNCCTAAATNGATNGCATGNGTTTGCATGTTTTGAGCAATATCNTCAGGGATAATGCCNTGATTAAGNTCGGCTTCTATTTCCCAAGGTATCAGNAGAGATTNCACAAACTCTCTNACTGTTTTTTGCCAGGCTAAGGTCTTTTCGCTGTGCTNTATTTCCATGAATACTCCTGATGATNAAAACTGGAAGCTCTGANANGGGANCGGTAGTTTANATTNATTCAGCTAATANAGTAAAAAGAAAAATGGTTCCAGTCACTAAAAACGAGTAACTGAGCGATAACATTANCGNCTCCCAAAACANGNAACTTTGTNAATTAAATGCCCATTTAANACCCTGTACCCCCATTCAGAAAATTATTGTATACTCGGCCTGANCGGCACAAGTTNAAACTTCGGTTTGTGTTTGACAGCAGTTAGGTGATTGGGCATTCTGCCGAGACAGTTTGGGTTTAAATCTTGATTAATTATTTCTCTATTTTGGAGCTGCGTAGGTGACTNAAAAATACGATGTAATTGTAGTCGGAGCAGGACACAANGGGCTTACAAATGCCGCATATCTNGCAAAAGCTGGACTCAANGTGNTCGTNCTAGAGCGCAATGGCTACATCGGTGGTGCCGCTGTTAGCAGGGAGCTTTACCCAAATTGGAAGTACACCAATTGCTCATACGTATGCAGTNTGTTGCGACCCGAAATCATTCGCGATTTGAGNCTCCCGAGTCAAGGGTTGCAGGTGGTGCCTTACGGCGGTGGCGTCACTTTCATGCAAAATGGTGATTACTTTGGCAATCATACTGATCATGAACGTCATCACANAGAGTTGGCTCGTCATTCTAANCGAGACGCTGATGCCTANAGTCGCTACGAAGCAGACGTAATGAAGCAGACNAGGATCATTCGCCCTTTTCTTATGCGAACCCCACCAGACCCGACGTCGTTNAAACCNAGAGATATTCGNGANCTCATTGGCATGGCGAAAGCATTCGGCGNCATGGGTGAAGTTGGTTTAGCCGATACCATGCGGTTTTGGACCATGAGTATAGGTGACTTTCTTGAGGAATATTTTGAGTCAGATGTCGTTAAAGCCCACTTGGCTGGGAGCGGTATTATTGGAACAGCGTTGGGCGTGTATTCTCCGGGCACCGCTTATGTGCTGCTGCATCACTATATGGGAGACGTTGACGGATCAATCGGCTCATGGGGCTTGGCCCGCGGTGGAATGGGCGCTGTATCAAATGCTTTAGCTGGCGCGTTTAAATCTTTNGGCGGAACAGTTCAATGTGATTCNGAAGTNGCGCAGATAATCGTCAAGAATGGCAAAACTGGGGGTGTTGCGCTGACTAACGGTGATGAGATTCACGCGAGGATTGTCGTCTCAAATTTGGATCCAAAGCGAACCTTTTTAAAAATAATGCAAGAGGCAGACCTGCCCAAAGAGTTGGTCAGTAAGGCGAAAAACTTTAAGATTCGGGGGTCGTCGGGCAAGCTCAATATTGCTTTGGATGGTTTGCCAACGTTCAATGGATTACCCAAAGAAAGTCCTCTTTGCCTGGGCGAGAAACATTTTATTGATTCGCTCCCGAGAATGGAGCGGGCCTATGATGATTGGAAGAGTGGGACTTGGTCTAAAGACCCATACGTGGACATGCTTATTCCTACTCAGGTGGATCCTACTATGGCGCCACCAGGCAAGCATATGATGTCGGTTTTCGTTCAGTACGCGCCGCCCAAGATAGATGGTCGTGACTGGACAAGCGAGGACCGAGACGCGTTTGGTAAAACGGTCATAGACCAGATATCTAGTTATAGCCCTAATTTTAAAGACTTGATTCTCCACTGCGAGGTTAGGTCACCACAAGATATCGAAAATGAAGTGGGACTCACTGAGGGAAATATATTCATGGGCGAGTTGACCTTTGATCAGTTGCTTTTCAATCGCCCATTCCCCGGGTATGCGCAATATCGGGTGCCGGCCGTAAAGGGAATGTATATGTGTGGTTCAGGCACGCATCCGGGCGGCGGGGTGATGGCAGCGCCCGGAGCAAACGCTGCAAGGGAAATACTTATGGATCTAAACAGGGCATCCCTCGTCCCGGAGGGATATGATGATGACTAACCTCAAATCAGAATATGATGTTATTNTGATTGGCGGCGGACACAATGGTCTGGCGTGCGCTGCATCGCTTGCCAGGGCCGGTAAAAAAGTAATTGTGCTCGAAGCACATCATTCCCCGGGCGGGGCTTGTGCAACCACTGAGTTTTTCGAACAATTTTCAGTTTCCTCGTGCGCACAATGGTTGTACCAATTGGATGAGAGCGTGATTTCCCAGATGTCCCTTGAGCAGAATGGTTTTGAGCTATCGGCACGAAACATTCCCACCACGGTGCTCAGTGAGGCTGGTGATCATCTAACCATTTTTGGGGATAGGCTTGAAGGTGCTGGAATCTCCGAAAAAGACAAAGTAGCGTTTAAGTCATTTAACAAGCAGATGATGAAATTTTGTGATGTTTTAAGTAAGGCATTCAAGCGTCGGCCACCGAGCTTGGTCGAGAGAAGCTTTGGAGACGTCCTGGCCCTCCTGGGTCTTGGTATGAAGATAAAGATGCTCGGTAAGTCAGACATGCGCGATTTGATGCGTTTGGGGTTGATTAATATATATGACGTAATGGAAGAAAATTTTGATAATGATCTTTTAAAGGCGGCGATTAGTGTTGATTCAGTACTGGGATCTCATATGGGACCAAGATCGCCAAATACTGTTTTTGGATACCTCTATCGCCACATGGGTGACATTTATGGGTATGGTCGTCCCGGTGTCTCAATAGTGAGGGGCGGCATGGGTCAATTGGGCCAATCGATGGCAAAAGCTGTGAAGGCAGTCGGTGTGGATATTGAACTTAATGCCGTTGTCGATCGAATAAGCATCGACTTAGATAAGGTAACCGGAGTAATTCTCAGAGACGGGCGTGAGTTAAAAGCCGATATCGTTGTTTCAAGCGCTGATCCGAAAACGACGTTTGAGAAGTTTGTTGGCCCGGTTAATTTGGAGACTGATATCGTGCGTCGAGTGAAGAACGTGCGTATGAAGGGAGATACGGCTAAGTTGCATATTGCTTTGGACGGCTTGCCCAAGTTCAGAGGACTAGCGGAATCTCGGATTGGTGATAGATTATTAATAGCCCCCAATATGGAATACATAGAACGAGCATTCAATCCTTCCAAATATGGCCAATTCTCCAAGTCACCCATTATGGATATAAGTATCCCTAGTATTCATGACTCTGGTCTAGCGCCAGATGGCAAACATGTTTTATCGGCGATTGTGCAATATGCTCCTTATGAACTTGAAGGCGGTTGGGAAGCAGGCAAACAATCTTTTCAGGACCTTCTCATAGATTGTCTGTCGCAATACTATCCTGATGTCAAGCAACAAATGCTCTCGGTCGAATTGTTAACACCTTTAGATATTGAACAGCGTCATTTAATCCATGGTGGACATTGGCATCACGGAGAAATAAGTTTGGATCAGGTTCTTATCATGAGACCTTTTCCGGGGGGTTCCCAATATAGGACTCCGGTTGATGGTCTCTTTTTGAGTGGCGCAGGAACTCATCC
The DNA here is from genome assembly GCA_002692165.1 of Porticoccaceae bacterium. GTDB lineage: Bacteria > Pseudomonadota > Gammaproteobacteria > Pseudomonadales > Porticoccaceae > TMED48. The sequence goes on along the minus strand of NZJL01000092.1, from coordinate 3,890 downwards.
GGGTGGTGGTGTAATGGGGCTAGCTGGTTTGAACACTGCAAAAGAGATTATTTCGCAAATGAAAAATTGAACAGGCTAAATTTCTATGATTCCACACAATGAGTCCATGATATTACATACTCCGTTTCACACTCGTTGCGCAGCGGCTTGTGAAGTAAATCTCTGGGAAGACTGGAAAGGTTATACCACGCCACAGGTGTTCACTGAGGTTGATATGGAGTACTTTGCTGTTCGCAACAGCACTGGTGTTTTTGATCTCTCACCGATGACTAAATACCGCATATCGGGTTCTGATTCAGGTGCCTTTATCAATAAACTAATCACAAGAGATATCAGAAAGCTTGCTGTTGGCAGAGTATTCTATGCCCTTTGGTGCGATGCTGAAGGAAAAGTAATGGACGATGGCACTATATTCCGGCTGTCCGAAAATGACTATCGTTTGTGCTGTTACACGAGAGCGCTTGATTGGCTGATGTGGACTGCCGAGGGGTTCGATGTAACCATCTGCGAGGAAACCGCAGAAGTGGCTGCTTTGGCCGTTCAGGGGCCTACCTCTTGCGCGGTGCTTAAGGCTTTGGGCTTTTCTGGAGTAGAATTATTGAAGCCGTTTGGCATAGCTTACTTTAATTTTTCTGGCTCACAATTAATGGTCAGCAGGACGGGTTTCACAGGTGACCTAGGTTATGAAGTATGGATGGAACCGAATCAGGGGGAGATTTTTTGGGACGCTCTCTTTGACGCTGGCAGGCTATATGGTATTCGTGCTTTCGGGAGTAGTGCGCTCGATATGCTTCGAATTGAAGCTGGTTTTCTGCAGGCTGGTGTGGATTTTGTGCCGGCCGACGAAGCCATCAGAAGCGGTCGTTCGCGCTCTCCTTTTGAACTGGGACTGGGATGGTTGGTTTCGTTTGATAAGCCCGTTTTTAATGGTCGAAAGGCACTCTTGAAAGAACAGGCGCAGGGTTCTCGTTATGCATTCGTATATTTAGATGTCGAGGGCAACAAGCCGGCTGAACATGCTTTCGTTTACCATGCGGACAGAGAGGTTGGCACGATTACATCTGCAGCTTGGTGTCCCACGGCAAAGACAAATATTGCTTTTGCTCAAGTAGATGCTCGATACGGTTCAAAAGGACAATCTCTGATTGCAGAAATCTACTATGAGCGGGAGCTGAAATGGACTCGGGTTATGGCGTCTTGCAAAGTCATTGATGGACCGGTCTTCACACCTGCTCGAAGAAGACAGACTCCAGCCCCAAATTTCTGATGACTGACCACCGGCTAAACCCGTTACTGAAGCCAACATCAATTGCAGTTTTGGGGGCCTCGAGGAAGCTTGGCTCTGTTGGGAACGAAATATTTGTTAATCTCGCAAGAGGGAGCTTTCCAGGGAGACTGTATCCCGTTAACCCGTCCTATGAACAGGTCAATGATTTGACCTGCTACGCTAGCTTGGCTGATTTGCCCGAGGTTCCAGACCACGTGATTCTGGCCGTCGCCGATCACCGATTGGAGGATGCGGTTGACGAGATCATTGGTTTGGGCGTCAAAGCATGCTCGATCTTCTCATCTCTGATATTGAGAGATGATTCTATCTGGATCCCCTTCCAGATTTAAAAATTCGAGGTCGCCGGTCATCTCGCCAAGCACATTAAGTAGAAGCGTTGTCGCTGGACCATTCGCCCCTGTTTCGAAAAAATCTTCAAACTCTTGTCTGGGTATGCGCTTGCAGCGGAAGATCCCGTTGATGTCCGGAATCAATAGTTCAAGCGAGGTGGTTTTTGGATATTGACGCAGAAACTCTTGCAACTCGTTTTTTTTATTCATCGCGGCTATTTTCTCCTGATGCCTCTCTGAGGGAAGCAGTATTTTTTAAAATGATCAGCGCATCAAGCCCGATACAACCATTTTCTGTGACTAACATCGGATTGATATCAATCTCACCAATTGAATCAGCAAACTCAGTCACGAAAACAGAAAATCTGGCTGCAATTTCACAGTAACATTGCATGTTCACTGCGGGCCTTCCCCTCAAGCCGTCAAGGAGTGCCCGCATAGAAAGTTGGTCGAGTGCACGATCCACTGTGTCACAGTCAAAAGGAGGGTGTAATACACAAGTATCATTCAGTGCCTCCGCATAAATACCTCCGAAACCCACAACGACAAACGGACCAAATTGACTATCATTCACCATACCCAAAATCATTTCAACACCAAAGGAGTTCACCATCGGCGAGACAATGGCTGGCTTTCCGAGACGCTGGCTGAGATTCAAATAAGCCTCTTTTAGAGCCTCTTTCGACTGAATATTTAGCACAACTCCGTCGCATTCGGACTTGTGTTTTATATACGATACGGCAGTTTTAAGAACCAGAGGATATTCCATTTTTTTTGACGCATCGAGGAGGGACTGCTCATCATTGACTAACTGACAGGGATTCATTGGTATACCGCAGTCGGTGAGTAATTGATTAGCCATTGCCTCATTGAGATCATCCGTTGTGGAAAGCAACTGATGCCAGCCCAAAGACAACTCAGAGTTCATTGCAGCAGGCACCGAACCCTCCCGAAGATGAAAGTCTCTATATTGCAGGAGACATTTAGCGCCGACTAGGAACTGACTTACGCCGTCAATAACCGGTAAACCTTTATGAGTTGAATCTATGGCCAATTGATCACTTCCGCTTCCCTGCCTGTTCGCGACAAGAAACATTGGCTTATCCGTCCCTGCTCTTGCTGCGTCTAAGTATGCAACATAATTCGGGTATACCAGGCTATTTGGGCCACGATCATGAACAACTGCTCCTATTGCCGCGGACTCGTCGTTCATCAGAGCTGCAAAACACACCGACATTTGCTCATCAGCGTTCGGACCGCCGGCCCAGCCATCGAGTGGATTGACAGCTGGCAGGCCCGGATGCAGATTCAGCAAGAGCTTTGCTCTCGTCTCTTCCGACAAATCAGCGATTGGAACTTGATACTTCTCAGCCAGGTCTATGAGAAGTTGGCGCTCACCACCCGAATCATGAAGACAAACCAGAGCTCCCGACCTAATTGGGTGTGGCTGAGAAAACATGATCAAAGCAGTTGCCAACTGATCCATATCCTCCACTCTTTGAACACCAAATGCGTCAAAAACCGCGGAGTAACATCTATCGCTACCAGTCAGGGCCCCAGAATGAGATACCGCTAGCTCGGCAGCAAAAGAGGAGCGCCCTACTTTCACAACCACGATGGGGATTTTTTTTTCCTGCGCCTTGTCAAGAGCCCTTAAAAATTTTGCTGGCTCACGACTAGTTTCAAGAAATAAACCAACAGCCGAAGTTTCTGGAAGATCGAGCGCGTAGCTCAGATAATCCTCCATGGTAACCGAGAATTCATAGCCAGTTGATACTGCGAGGTTAAATTGCAATCGCTGTTCACAATCAACTATACCCTGCATCCCTGCGCCCGACTGGCTGATTAGACTTACACTACCGGGTGGAGGATGATCCCTAGTATCGAATGCTCCGGCCAGCACATGATCTCGGACATTAAAAAAGCCCAAACAGTTGGGCCCAGCAACAAGTAAACCGGAGTCCAAGATTTTCGATTTTAGTCTTTCCTTAAGAGGAGGTTTTGTGTCATCTCTCAATATAAGTGATGAGAAGATCGAGCATGCTTTGACGCCCAAATCAATGATCTCATTTACCGCATCCTCCAATCGGTGATCGCCGACGGCCAGGATCACGTGGTCTGGGACCTCAGGCAAATCAGCCAGGCTAGCGTAGCAGGTCAAATCATTGACCTGTTCATAGGACGGGTTAACGGGATATAGTCTCCCGGGAAAGCTCCCTCTAGCGAGATTAACAAATATTTCGTTCCCAACGGAACCAAGTGTCCTCGAGGCC